>CAZFBB010000068.1:0-15252 GCA_964517235.1 uncultured Fusobacteriaceae bacterium | reverse complement strand
TCAGAAACTAACCCTACTTATTTATTAATGGATAGCTGGTATAGTAGTTCTAAATCAATAATGAATACCTTAGGAAAAAGAATACATAGCATAGTTCCTTAGGTATGAGGGGAATTTAAATGGAATAAAAAATGCTGTAGTATCATTTATTTACCAAGTATAAGGAGATACTTTTACTAATCCTATGTATATATTATCAACAGATATATTCTTTAGTGACAGGAAAATAATTAGATATTATTTAAATAGGTGGGATATAGAAGTATCATTCAGATATCAGAAGAATAGTTTAGGACTAACAGAATATCAAACGAGAAGTTTAAAAGGGATAAGAAGATTATGGTACATAATTTATCTGGCTCATAATCATTTAAATTTCATAAAAGAAAAAGATAAAGAAAAGAATTTAGGAGAAATTATAGAAGAGGAAATATTAAAGAATAAAAAACATGTTATTTTGAAAATACTTGATTTAAGAGAAAAAAGAATAAAAATCTAAGAAATCCTAGTATCTTCATAAAAAAAGTAGCCTGAATTAATAGGCTAGCTTTAACTCAACCAAAAACTCACAAGTCAAGTTGTTTATTAAATTAATTTTTTTAATGACAATTAAAATTTTAAGACTAAAAAAACCTTCCTAATCAATAATTAAATTATACTTTTTATAAAATTTAAAGTTTTATTCTATTAAATCGGTAGAATTATTTTATTATACAGGATTAGTACTACATTTTTCTAGTTGCTACAATATCTATATTGCTTCCCAACACATTTTTTATAATAATTTCTCCTGTATTTATAGGACTTTCCACTTCTACCTTATTTATTTCCTTTATACATTCAAAAATTATCTCTTTAGGAATATCTCCATTTGTTTTTACTGGTAACCTATTATAAATACCACCTTTTATTTTAACAGTAGATGTTACTACTCTCTTAGGGGCAGTCAATTCATCTTTGGCATACTTTATACCTCTCGGACATTTATTTCCCTTTATCTCCATTTGTGCCATTTCCACTTCTAATCTGCATCCTACTGGACATACTATACATACTAATTTTCTCATTTTACTTCACCTCTTACTATTTCTAACCTAAGCTCCTTTCCACTTATTTTATTTAAAATTACCTTAGGTATAATTACCTTCTCCATCTCACCTGGAGCCAAGTGATTCTTTTTTAGAGACATTAATGTTTTTTCATTATCTTTTACTTCAAGCTTCACATCTGTAAATATAGCTTTTACTCTCATAAATACTTCTAACTTGTCCTCTATATTCTCTACACATATATATTGAGGTACTGTGTATGATATGTGTTCATTGGGTACAAGGGCAATTCTTGATTTATTTTTGTTTACTTCATTTTTCAAATATCTAGCTGCCGCTCTTCCAGCTCTTCTTGATTCTTCACTTACAAAATCAACTAAATCATGTACGTGTACTACATTCCCACAAGCAAATATTCCTTCCAAACTAGTTTCCATAAGTTCATTTACTATAGGTCCCCATGTTCTTTTATCTATCTCTATTTCTGCACTTTTTGTTAACTCATTTTCAGGTATTAATCCTACAGATAACAATAGAGTGTCACACTGGTAATTTTTTTCTGTACCTTCTATTATATTTCTATTTTCATCTACTTGAGCTACTACTACGCCTTCTACCCTTTCTTTACCTTTTATATCCACTATAGTATGACTTAGATATAAGGGAATATCATAATCATCCAAACATTGTACTATATTTCTCGTCAACCCCCCAGAATAAGGCATTAGCTCAACTACTGCTTCTACTTTAGCTCCTTCTAGTGTCATCCTCCTTGCCATTATCAAACCTATATCACCTGATCCAAGTATCACTGCTTTTTTACCAACCATGTAACCTTCCATATTAATATACCTTTGAGCTGCACCTGCTGTAAATATCCCTGCAGGCCTATCACCGGGTATATTTATTGCCCCTCTAGTTCTTTCTCTACATCCCATAGCTAATATTATTGCTTTAGCTTCAATTCTTACATAACCATCTTGCATATTTACATACTCTACTATCTTATCTTTAGACATACTTAATATCATTGTATCCAATTTATAATTTATCTTTTCTTCTACTAATATATCTATAAACCTTTGAGCATATTCTGGCCCTGTTAGCTCTTCTCTAAATTCATGTAAGCCAAAACCATTATGTATACATTGCTGAAGTATTCCTCCCAACTCCTTGTCTCTTTCTATTACTATTATATCTTCTATTCCACTTCTTCTCGCTTCTATAGCTGCTGCTAATCCAGCAGGTCCACCACCTATTATCAACAAATCGTATTTCATAGTAACCCTCCTACTTTGTTTCTCCAGTTAATATATACGAATTTTTCTTATCAAGAACTATCTCTTCCAATTTAACTTTTAACTCCCTAGCAAGTATTTCTTGGACTCTAGGTCCACAAAATCCTCCTTGACACCTTCCCATACCAGGTCTACATCTCTTCTTTATTCCATCTATTGTAGTTGCTCCTAATGGTCTTCTTATAGCATCTATAATCTCACCTTCAGTTATATTTTCGCATCTACATATGACCCTTCCATACTCTGGTTTTTCTCTAATTAATTTTGTTTTCTCCTTTGGATTTAGCTCCATAAATACAATCTGTTTTCTCTTAGCAACAAAGTTTCTCTTCTTTTCTACATTGCCTAATTTTTCTATTACCATCCTAGTCAAATCTAAACCTATTGCAGGGGCTGCGCTCAAACCTGGTGACTTTATACCAGCTACGTCAAAAAAATTATCTATATTAGATTCTTCTACAATAAAATCCCCTCTTGAAGATTCTGCTCTTAAACCTGCAAAATTTCTTATAGATTCTCTAAACTCAATCTTATCTATAGATTTAACTGCTTTTTCTCTTACAAAATTTAACCTTTCTCTGGTTGTTGATACATCATCTTTATCATCAATATCTTCTGCATCAGGACCAACTAGTAAGTTCCCATGTACAGTAGGAGCTACCAATACTCCCTTCCCTATCTTACTTGGACATTGAAAGATTACTCTTTCTATAAGTTTTCCTTGTGATTTATCCATTATAAAATATTGACCCCTTCTAGCTTTTATCTCATATTCTTTTGCTCCTATCATATTATGGATTGTATCTGCATAAACTCCACTAGCATTTATAACTATTTTTGACTCTATTCTATTTTTATTACAAGTACCTATTACAAATATATTATCTTGCTTATCTATGCTTGTAACTTCATTATCCAATAACAGATCTACTCCATTAACTAAAGCATTTTCAATTAATGCTATAGTTAATTCCCAAGGTCCAACTATCCCTGCTGTTCTGGCGTGTAAACCTGCTAATACTTTACCTGAAAGATTTTTCTCTAATTCTAATAATTCCTTCTTCTCTAATATACTTAATTTAGGAACTCCATTTCTTCTTCCCCTCTCTAATAGTTCCTCTAAATGTTTTTTTTCTTCTTCTTCAAAAGCTAGTACTAATGAACCACATCTCTTAAAAGGTACATCTAATTCGCTACATAATCTATCAAACATCTCATTTCCTATTACATTATATTTTGCCATCAAAGTATCTGGTTTACAGTCATATCCAGCATGAACTATTGCTGAATTTGCTTTAGTAGTACCATTAGCCACATCTGCTTCTTTATCTATAACTACTATTTTTAACTTATACTTTGACAGTTCCCGCGCTATGCTAGCACCAATTACTCCTGCCCCAATTATGGCTACATCATACATTTTAACTCCCTCCTCCTCCTATTTATTTCAATAAAATTTGGTAAATAAAAACCATGCAAAGAAGAGGTGTTATTCACCCTTCATTGCATGGCTCTCCTCTTCTCTGCCTTTTTATGGTTATTATTAATTAATTAAAAAATTCTTTCTTAATTTTTGAAAAGATTCTCTTAACTATAGTACAATTATTCCTCTTCTTCCCATTTAAATGCCCTAGTTACCGCTCTTTTCCATCCTTTATATAGTCTATTTCTCTCTTCATCTTCACAGCATGGTTCAAATTTATTCTCAGTTTGCCATATATCAGCTATTTCTTCCTTGCTCTCCCAGAATCCAACAGCTAACCCTGCTAAATAAGCTGCTCCAAGTGCTGTTGTTTCTGTAACACTTGGTCTAAGTACATCTGATCCTAATATGTCTGCTTGGAATTGCATTAATAAATTATTCTTAACAGCTCCACCATCTACTTTCAATGCCCTTAAATCTATACCTGCATCTTCCTTCATAGCTTCTATAAGATCTCTAGATTGGTATGCTATAGATTCCAAAGTTGCTCTAATAATATGATTTCTATTAACTCCCCTAGTTAAACCTACTATGACTCCACGAGCATACATATCCCAATATGGTGACCCTAAACCTACAAAAGCAGGTACTACATATACTCCATTACTATCTTTTACTTTAGATGCAAAATATTCAGTATCAGCTGCATCATTAATAAGCTTCATTTCATCACGTAACCATTGAATACTTGCCCCAGCTACAAACACAGAACCTTCCAAAGCATATTCTACTTTACCATTTAAACCTATTCCAATAGTAGTAAGTAGGCCATTGTTAGACGTTACCATTTTATCTCCTGTGTTCATTAACAAGAAACAACCAGTACCGTAGGTATTTTTCACATCTCCTTCATTGAAACAAGCTTGGCCAAATAAAGCTGCCTGTTGGTCACCAGCAGCACCAGAAATAGGTATTCTATAGCCACCTTGACCAGCTATTCCACCTAGATTAGCTTCGCCATAAACTTCGCTTGAGTTTTTAACTTGAGGTAACATACACTTAGGGATATCTAATTCCTTTAACATACGTTCATCCCACTCTAATGTTTTAATATTAAATAACATAGTTCGTGATGCATTTGTATAATCTGTTACATGTACCTTTCCATTAGTTAACTTCCATATAAGCCACGTATCCACCGTACCAAACAGTAAATCACCTTTTTCAGCCTTTTCCCTAGCACCTTCTACATTATCTAATATCCATTTAATTTTAGTTCCAGAAAAATATGCGTCCAAAACTAATCCTGTATTAGATTTTACATATGATTCTAAACCTTCTCTTTTTCTTAATTCATCACATATACTCGCCGTTCTACGACACTGCCAAACTATAGCATTATATACAGGCTCTCCTGTATTCTTATCCCAAACAATAGTTGTTTCTCTCTGGTTAGTTATTCCTATTGCAGCTATCTCTTCATTTTTTATTCCTTTTCTAGTTATTACTTCTGCAAGTACCGAACTTTGACTAGACCATATCTCCAACGGATCATGCTCTACCCAACCTGCTTCAGGATATATTTGAGTAAACTCCCTTTGAGCTACTCCAACCATTTGACCTTCTTTATCAAAAACTACAGCCCTAGAACTTGTTGTTCCTTGATCTAAAGATATAACATATTTCTTTTTCATTAATTCCCCCTCCTAAGATTCTTTAGAAACAGTTTTTGTCTCTTCTTCATTTTTCACCAAATATACCGATATTGCTTTGTCATATACTAATGTTCCCAATAACGCCCCTATAATAGGTCCAAGTATAGGAACCCAAAAATACGGATTAGTTAACCCACCCGTAAAGGCAACTTCACCCCAACCTGCCAAATACGCAAATACCTTTGGTCCAAAATCTCTAGCTGGGTTCATTGCAAATCCAGTTAAAGGACCTAGTGAGCAACCTATAATAGCTATTACTATACCAATTAAAATAGCAGCCATATGCCCCTTTGGAGAACCATTTTTATCATCAACAACAGCAAGTATAGTTATCATAAGTACCATGGTTATCACTATCTCTACAGCAAGAGCCTGCATATTATCAATTGCACCATTTGGATATGTAGAGAATATCCCTGCAGTTGCCAAACTTTCTACACTTCCCCTAGTTATACCTTTAGTAGCTTCAAAATTAACAAATAAGTTCCTATAAAGGAAATAAATTAAACCAGAAGCACTAAATGCACCTAAAAACTGAGAAATTATATAAGGAATAACTTTTTTCCTATCAAATCCCTTAAAAGTGGCTAAAGCTATAGTAACAGCAGGGTTTATATGTGCTCCAGATACCCCTCCTGTAACATAGATTGCTATAGCTACACCTAGACCCCAGACTATGCTTATCTCCCATTGTCCCATATTTACCCCTGCTAGTACTAGGGCAGCTACACAACCTACACCAAAAAAGATTAATAGACCAGTACCGATAAACTCAGCAATACATTGTCCAATCAACATGTCTTTTTTCATTCTTTCCTCCTTTATTCTTTTTTACTGCAAACAAAATTTATAGTTCCATGCCAAAATATAGACCTTTTTAATAATACCCACATTTTAATTTCCAAATTTTTAACATTTTTAATTTATAAAACTTAAAATTATTCCTTTTAAATTTGAACTTAAGATATTTATCTTTATTTTGAAGGATTTTTTAGAAGCAGTATCTAAATTCTTAAACACAAATTAATTGAAGAAAGATGCTTTTACTTCTTGAAGTTAATTTGATTTTTCTCTAAGGTGTTGATTCTTCGGCTTAGTTAACATAAGTAATTGATTTTTCTCCATTATTGTACAATTCAATCCTTTGATTCAGAAGATAACCATATGTAAATCTATCACAATAATCATTTTGTTAAAGTTTATGAGTTTTATAGACATAAAAAATACCAAGTAAACAGGAGGTGCTTCACACCTTCATCTACTTGGCTTTCTCTTTTCTCTCCACCTTTATTCTACTTCTCAATCGGAGTATACCCCACTTCTACCTTCATGTCAATTTTTTATTCAACTTTTATGTAATCTTCTAGAAATTATAAGTTCCAAAGTTCTTCTTTTGTTGTTGAGACTGCTTGTGCTCCTGCACCTATTGCACCTACTATATCTTCTTTATCTGACACTAATCCTCCTGCTATTATCGGTATATCTACTCCTTTAGCTATTATTTTTATTACTTTTGGCATCAAGCCAGGTAATAACTCTATTGCTGTAGGTTTATTTTCTCTAGCATATTTCATAGTATTTTTAAAAGATAAAGAATCTAGCAAAAAAAATCTTTGTATTGTAATCAAACCTATATTTTTTGCCGCTTTTATCATATGGTGCTTAGTGCTTATGATTCCATCTACTTTAGTATTCTTCTTTAGATACTCTAATGCATAAGCAGAACTTGACAAACCATCTAATAAATCTATGTGTATAAAAACTACTTTCCCACTTTCCTTTAATTTTGATACCAAATTTTCTACCTCTATTAAATTGGTAGTTAATATAAATACGATTTCGTTGTCAAGTTTATATATCTTTCCTAAATTATTGCTATCCCTTATAGCTGGAATAATTGGATTTTTTTCTAATAGACTTATAATATTATCCATTTCTTCTTCTCCTTTTTCCATTTTTTTATATTTTCTCCCATTCTATATAAAATAATATAACACTATAATGGTAGCTATAATTAGAAAGGGTTGTCAATGGAAAAGAGAATTTTTTTAATAATTTTGTTATTTTTCTCTAAATATTTTCATCTTAATAAATGAAAAAATAGCTGGATGACAGAGAGAACAGAGTCTTTTTATAACTACTATCTTTATCCATCTCCTCTTAAAAGATACTCTATCTATAGTCACTAATGCTTCCATTTTTTTAATTAAAATAAACTTATTCTAAGTTAACTCATTTTTTATTTTTTAGTCATAAAGAATCAGTAAATTAACTACAAAGAAATAATAATTAGTAATCTTTATACAAAAAAAACTAAAAATATTTATATACAAATATATATAAACCACCCAAAATTTTTGGTTATTGAAAAAATATAAGTTTTAAAATATTATTATATAAATAGTTATTTTATGTAATTTATAAGAAATAATAATAAAAACTTTTAGATTTATTATTGTGATAATTTTATTAAAGTAGTAAAGGAATTTTTTAGAGACAAATACAATAAATTGGAGTAATTATAAATAGTTTATAACAGTAATAACAAGTAGGTTTATGAGTCTAGCAATTAATTTGTTTAAATAAAGACTAATTTAATCAAATTAATATAAACTATATCTTCTAACTCTAATAAATACCGATAAGCAAATAAAATAAACGAAAAAATATAAAATCGGATTTTGTCTACTTTAAATAAGGTTTATATGAATAATTTCTAATAAAACTTTTAAATGTAGATAGAATACTGCTTTTTTTTAAGCACTGGAGATATTAAAGTTAAAAAATATAATGAAAGGAGAAAGCTTCTTTACCGACAAACACTTTTTTCCCTGTTTAGGAGATAGATAAATCGAAAGGATTTTAGTGCAAATTAAAAAAAATCCTTACAAAACAATCAAGGTAAAATATTATTAAAAAATATAAACAGGGTAGAGCTTGGTAATGGTAGCAAACATAAATAAAATAAAATAAATAAAAAAGTAAAAGCAGACTTATCTACTTAAATGAGATTTATAGAAGGAATTTCTTATAAAATTTTTAGGTATAGACAAAGTACTGCTTTTTTTTAAATTGTTAAAGAATATTGGGAGGAAGTTCTTATGTCGAATTTAACATTCAATGAACATGAGAAATATAATAATTCAGATGAAATAACAGGAATAGAATCTATTTACGAAGTTCTTAAATATTTTAAAATATTTACTGATAAAGAGGAGATTGAGAGTTGCTTTGTTGACAATCAATTAATATTGTCTGCAATAAAGAAACTTGGTAAGAGAGAAAATTTTAAAGTTAAAAAACTTGTAATGTTTAATTTTAGAAAAATTAAAAAATACCCTTTACCTCTAATCTTCATACTAAATGACAAAAGATACGTAATTATCACAAACATTCAAGAGGAACACCTCATATTTTATGATACTCAAAAACAAACATATAACGAAATATTAATTGAAGATATTTATGAAATTTGGTATGGAGATATATTAATTATTAAACCTCTAAAAAGAATAAATAAAGTTGAAATTAGAATTTTTTCTAATGTTAAAGCATTTCTAGATGAAATAAAGAAGAATACTCCTCAAGAAGGAGCTACATAATAATTCTACAGATAGTAATAATACAACAGATGTTAAGAAATAAGGTTAGTAACAATAACATTACTACATTTACTCCAAAATACAAGTGGGAATTAGTATTCCAATACTTTGGAAATATCAATCATACTTAATCAAATACTGAAAGTTTAAAGGTAGGTTTTGTCTATATTTATATTATAAACAAAATTTTTTCTTATCGAAAGAATGTATTATTTCTATTAATATTACACAAAACACAGTTAAAAATAGAACTATCAAACTCATACAAATAATGATTTTTTAAACATTTCAGTTTTTAACAATAATATTAATAAAGAATAATTTTTATACCTAGTAGGTTAAACTTGAAAAATATTAAAAATAACTTTGATTTTATAAAATTAAGAAGAAAGGAGGAGAAAAATGGAAAAAAATTATTCTAATTTAGATGATGCTTTAGAATTGTTGAAAGAAATTGAATCTTGTAAAATGCAAGAAGATTTATTTAACATCGCTTGGGCAGAAACTTAAAAAATAATGGATAATCTCCTAGGTCGCTGAAAAAATCTAAAAATTTGAATTTTTTATAATTTAGATGAACTATCATCTAATGGAATTATTTT
This sequence comes from uncultured Fusobacteriaceae bacterium, assembly GCA_964517235.1. Classification (GTDB taxonomy): domain Bacteria; phylum Fusobacteriota; class Fusobacteriia; order Fusobacteriales; family Fusobacteriaceae; genus CAZFBB01. The sequence goes on along the minus strand of CAZFBB010000068.1, from coordinate 5,563 downwards.
TGAAATTTTCAAAGTAAGATTTTTTCAGTACCTTCTAATATCCATTTTTTATAAAAAGTATTTTATGAGAGGAATATTATGATAAACGAATCTTATTTAACAGCATTGAAAAAATATTCTAAAAAATACGGGTATTATTCAATAGCCACTTTATTATTGAAATATTTTAATTTATTAGATTCAATAGAGCTAGAAATAAATAGTAATAATTGGAAAATAGAAAAGATTAAAAATTCTTTTGAAATTTCGGCTTCTTTAATTTTATTAAAAGATCATTATAACAAATCTAGTGAATATTTTAATGTTAACTTAGCTAAGGAGCATGTTGAAAATATAAAAGAAATAAAAATAAATGGAATATTATTCAAACAATATAACAAAGCAAAATTTTTCAAAAGATATTCTAACAAAAATATAACTAATCATAAAGATATTATTTATGTAAATCAAAATATACAAAATTTAATCATAAACAAATGTTTTTATGTATATGCAATTAATAAAGATTTGAAGCCTGTAATCTATAGAAAACCAATACCTTTAAAGGAGTTAATTTTAGGAAAAAGAATCTTTAATATTACTCATCCTGAATTAGTTTTCGAAGATGATTTAATTACAGCATGTGCTGGAGAAGTTATTTTTATAAAAGGATTAAACTCTATTGAAGCAGTTATACTAAATAATAAATCAGGTCATTTTCAACCATCTATTAATGCCTTAGAGCAAGCTAAATTAATATTTAGTAAATCTTTAAATTTAGAAAAAGAAAAAATTTTTATTATTCCCTATATAAGAAAGGTCATTTAATGTATTTTTTTAATATTGAATTGGAAACTCTTTTTTTAGTAAGTGATTTAAGTATTCTGGAATTGATAGAAAAAAAAGAATTAATACATTTAGAGAATCATTATACTACAAAACAAAGAAGAATTTATTTTGATACAAAAAATTTAGAATTATTTAATAAAAAAATATCTTTATGCATCAGAAAATTTAAAAATAAGAAAGAAGGGTTTTTTATAAAACATAAAGTATTAAACTCTTTAGAAAATTTAAATTTAAAAAAAGAATATTCGATACAATTTTCAAATGAAAATAAAGAGAATAGTTTAAAAAAAGTAAAAGTATATTTAAATAAAGTAGGAAATATGAAATTAAAAAAATTATATTCTAACATAATTATTGATAGTGAAAGAAGAGTATATTTATTAGAGAAAAATAATCCTCGTATCTATATATCATTAGATACAGTAAGCTATAAAACCATGAAAAATGTAAATTTTCATAGGGCTTATTTTATAGAGGTTGAAATTTCTGAGTCGACTATAGATCAAATTAAAACTTTAAAATATTTTGAGTTTACCAGTTACTTAAAAGAAAAATATTCTTTAAGAGATATTTATCCATGTAAATATCGTTTTGGAATATTAGAAAGGATGAAGAATGAAAAAAAAAATAACTGAGAATAAAAAATTTTTAATTTATTGGATTATGCAATATATATCTTCGTTAGCAAATGCTCTTCATGTTTTAGTACTTCCACTATGGATTTATAGTTTTAGTCAATCTAAATTTTCGGCAGGATTAACTTTGAGTATAGAAACCATAACTATATTATTATTTTCCCCTTTTGCAGGTAATATTGTAGATAGATACAACAGAAAATTCATAATACTATCGTGTGATTTTACTAGAGCATTAACTATGTTATTATTATTCTTTGTTACTTCATCTAAATATCTATGGCTATTATACTTTACGGCTTTTATTAATAGTTTTGTATATACTTTATTCTTACCTGTTTCAAATGCAGCAGTGCAATCTCTAGTAAAAAAAGAAAATATTTTAAAAGCTAACTCTTTGATGTCCTTAACTTTTGGAACTACACTAATTTTAGGACCTACTATTGGTATGAGTCTCGTAAATATATTCGGTTATAATAAAACATTTTTAATAAATGGTTTTACTTTCATTTTAGCTGCATTTGGTTCTTCTTTTATCACATTTAAAAAAATTGAAGATAATAAAAAAGGAAATTTTTTATTAGAATTAAAAAAAGGTTTTATCAAAGTTAAAGAAAATAGGCAAATTAATTTTTTAATTTTACTTCAATTTATTACTTATTTGGGTATTGGAGCTAACAGTTTTTTATTTGTTATTTTTTTAAAAGATTCGGGTGTCTTAGAACAGAATATTGCTAAGTATATGATGTGTCAAGGAATTGGAATATTAATAGGTTCAACATTAATTTCAAAATATGTGAAAAAAATTCAAAATTTATACTTAATAGTTTCAATATTTTTAATGGGAATAACACTTTACACTTTTACTAAAACTGTCAGTTCTTTCCAGTTAATAAGTTATTCAGCACTTATATTTTTTGGTATTTTCTTTGTTTTTTTTGGTATTAGTATTAGAAGCACTATTCAAAAAAAAGTTGAAGTAGAATACATAGGGAGAGTGACGGGATTTTCAAAAATGATAGTTCAATTTAGTAATTCAATGTCATTGTTAATTGCAACTTTTTTAATAGATAAAATCGAAGCTGAATTTATAATTAATTTAGGAGCTTATACTCTAATTATAGTGAGTTTTATAATTTTTATGAAAGGAGTAAAGAATGAAAAAAGTATATCTGATTTCAATTGATTCGGAAAGGTTTAATTTACCTAATTACGGTCTTTACACAATAAAAACTTTTATTGATGATAAAGCTGATTTAGATGTCGGTGTTACTATTTTAAGTTTTTCAAAAAAAAACATTCATCATTTAATTAAAAAGATAAAAATAGAAAAACCTAATTTTATTGGATTTCAAATAGCTACTTGGAGTGAAAGCACAATTTTAAATATAATAAAATTAATCAAAAAAAATAATTTTAGCGGAAAAATCATTGTAGGTGGTCCACAAGTTACTTTAGATAATTTTAATCTAAAGAAGATACTCTCTGAAAAATTGATAGATTTTTCAATAGTTGGAAGAGGAGAATATGTTTTTTATGCTGTAATTAAACATTTTATAAAAAAAGAGAAATTAAGTAATTTTAAAAATATTGATTTTTTAGATACAAAATTAAAGATTTTAAAGCTAAAGCAATTTAGTTTCCCCTTGAAAAATCCATATATGATTTCTGAAGAATTATTAGAAAAATCTATTATTGGTGGTCAAATACAAATAATGACATCTCATGGATGTCCGTATAATTGCACTTACTGTGGTCAAGGAAAAGAAAAGTATATTGAAAAAGACCTAATTCAAATAAAAAAAGAGCTTAATTTTTTGAAAGATAAAATTTCAGATAAAATACATATAAACTTGTTAGACGGTTCTTTTATCGTGAATAAAAAAAGAGCTATTGAGATATTAAACTATATAATCAATTTAAATAAAAATTGGACTTGGCACTCTGAAATAAATATAGAATTATTAAACGATGAAATAATTTACTTATTAAAAAAAGCAAACTTTAATTCTATAGAAATTGGCTTACAATCTTCTAATAAGAATACTTTGAAATTGATTAAAAGAAGCTTTAAAAAAGATATTTTTATTCAAAATATTAATAAACTATTATCAGTTGGTATAAAACCTACAATTAATACGATTATAGGATTACCTAATGAAACCTTTTTAGAATGGTTAGATACTATCGATTTTTGTTTAAGTATAGAAAATATTGCTGTTACTACTAATGTTTTAAAACTTTTACCAGGAACAAAACTATTCAATGAAAAAGAAAAATTTGGTTATAAAACAAAAGATACTTCTGATGAAATAATTTCAACTAAAACTTTTTCAGAGGTAGAAATAAAAAAAGCAAATTTTATAAATAAACTAATAAAAATATATTTAAATTTAGACAACAACGAAACAAGAGAAATTGTTAAAAAAAATTATAATTATAAAATAAGTCATTTTCTTTTAAAAGAAATGGATGAATTTATTAAAAATAAAAAATTTAATTTACTAAAGATATAAATTTTATAAATAATTCGATTTGTGTGTTTTTCAAAAAAATAATCATCGGTATTAAAATAACGTTTGTAACTACTCAGCCCTAAAATATTGGGTACAAAAAAATAGAAGATGTTTTTAATATCTTCCGGCTGTGGTAATATTGGATTTCCTAAGAAAATACTTTGGATTGATTCCCAAATATTTAAGTTATTTTTGATGATTGTAGAGATATAACCTCGAATCCTGCAAAATTGTTTGGCTCCTTGGATACTTCTATGCAAACCAGATACTTTTTGTTTCACTTTGACCATTCGAATATCTCGTTCAGCTAAGTTGTTGTCAAAAGGAATCAAATCAGGTTTCATTAGAAATCCTAATACTTCTGGGATTCTATTAAGCCTTAGTAGCAAATTCTTTGCTTTACTTTGTTTTTTTCTTCCTCGTTTCTTTACCCTAGGATTAATTAGAGGATTAGCTTTCAGTTCTTCTTCAAATCCTTTAGATAATTCTGATTTGTAACGAGAAATTAATGCATATTTTTCTTTAGTTGATAACTCCATTTCAGATTCAACTTGTTTTTTCATTTCCAGTAATGTAGCCTTGATTTTATCTGGAAATTTAAAATCAGTTGTTTCTTTGATTCCATTGAGTTCCCTTAAAAAATGTGCATTACAAAGCGAATGTGTACACTGGTCATATTGGTCATAAGTTTTCCAACAATCGTGAGTTACAATTCCTTTATAGTTTGGAAGAAAATCAATGTAATCCATTGCTTCTTTTCCACATTTTTTATGAAAATCATAAAATGTATAATTTCTGTTAGAATAGGAAAACATCCATTGGCGAAGATTTTCTACATAGAACCCTGTTTCATCTGCATTAATTTGAGGACTCTCAAGAAGTTTATCTTTAATACTATTTTCTGTTTTTTCAGGTGAATTGTAGACTCTGTTCAAAATATTAAAAACAGTTCCTTCACTCATATTACAAGAAAAAAAGTCATTAACAAATGACGCTATTCTATTGTAAGGGAGATGATTTTGAACACCTAAATATGTCACAAAAGATTGAATATTAGCCCCATAAGAAACAAGATAATTAACTTTATCAGGAAATTGAGGGTTAACTTTTATATTACAGTTAGGACAAACTTTATTATGTACTCTATATTCTGTAACTTGAATTTTTGGAAGAGGTACATCGAAGACTTGTCTGGTCTTGATATCATAAGGTTCAATGTTTTTAAGAGTATTGGAACAACAAGGACATTTATCCTCGGTTATATCAACTAAAAAATCAAGAGAATCAACTTTTTTTAAGGTATGTCCCTTATGGTTAAGTTGTCCTCCAGAATTTTTACCAGACTTTTGTCTAAGCGAGTTATTTTTTAGTTTTTTTTTAAACCCATCAGTTGATGGTGGTTTGCTACTATTAGAACTATTTAAAGCTAATTGAGCTTTAAGTTTTTATTTTCTTCAATGAGTTGTTCTATTAACTCGATAAGTTGATCATAACTAAGTTCTCTTAAATTCATTGTAGCACCTTCTGAAAGTTGATATGTATATTATATCAGAAAAATCAATTCAAAAATAGTAGTTAATTAAA
>CAZFBB010000067.1:0-15269 GCA_964517235.1 uncultured Fusobacteriaceae bacterium | reverse complement strand
AGCCTAAATTAATAGGCTAGCTTAAATTCGACCAAAAACGCACAAGTCAAGTAATATAAAAGAAACTTTGGTAGCATAATTCTACCAAAGTCTCTTAGGCATATTTATTTATTTAAAATTTTTACCAACACCATTTGACAAAGAGCCTAAAATGATCTTTTATCCTAGTCCAACTATAACAACTAAAAACTTACACATTTTTTACTACTTCTACTCTTTTCTTCTTTGTTAACATACTGTCTATTGTTACAGCAAGGGCTCCATCTCCACTTACGTTAGTTGCTGTTCCAAAACTATCTTGAGCAAAATGTATTGCAATCATAAGACCTTGTTGGCCTGACGAAAACATAAGCATCTTTTCTAATAAACCAAGTGCTGCATAAACTCCTCCCCCAGGTATTCCAGGCGCAGCTACCATCGTTACACCCAACATTAATATAAATGGAAACATACTTGCAAAAGTTGGATTAACTCCAGACATTAACATTACTCCCATAGCTGACAACACTAAAGTAATTGTATCTCCAGCTAGGTGAATAGTTGCTCCTAAAGGTACAACAAAATCTACTATTTCTTCTGAAACTCCATTTTTCCTACTTGCTTCTAAGCTGACTGGTATGGTTGCTGCAGAACTTTGAGTCCCTAAAGCAGTAAAATAGGCTGGCAATATGTTTTTTAGCAATTTAAGTGGATTTTTTCCACTGATACTTCCAGCTATCAAATACTGTATCAAGACATATATTATTTGTAATGACAGTAACAAGATAAATACCCAAGAAAAGGCCTTCATAGTTCCTATTATCTCACCAGTTGCAGTAAGTTTTGCAAATATACCACAAATATGTAAAGGAATAAATGGAATTATCACTTTATCTATAGTTAATTTAACTATTTTTTGTCCTTCACTTATAACCTTATAAAGATTCTTTTCCCTCAAATTTGCCATTCCTATTCCCAATAAAAAAGCTAACACAAGTGCAGACATTATCCCCATAATTGCTGGCATTTCTACAGTAAAATAGGGAGACAAATCCAATTGATTCTTAGCTATTTCTCCACTTGCCCCAATAAATTTAGGTAAAATACTTTTCCCAATTAAAAACGCTCCTAAACCTGCTATGATTGTGGATACATAAGATAAAAGGCCTGTTAATCCTAATAGTCTTTCTGCCCCTTTTCCAAGATCAGATATGCCCGGAGCTACAAATGTTATTATAATAAGTGGAATAATAAAAGCTAAAAAGTTTCCAAATATACTGTTAAAAGTACTAAACCCTCTAATTACAAAATAAACCTCTGTTCCTTTTACAGCATAACCAATTAAAATTCCCAACATTATTCCCAATATTAATTTTTGTAACAAACTTAGTTTTTTCATCACACACCTCTTGTCTATTTATTTAGTACCAATGTATAAATAAAATACCATAATCTTCTTTAAAATGTCAATTGTTTTTTCGATTTTTTTATACAAGTGTACCAATTTTATAACACTTAATTTAGTTTGTCCAAATTTAAATACAATTTTTTCTTTTAAATCTTTAGAATTCAATTATTTTAGGAAATACAAAAGGACTAATTTTTAAAAATCAGTCCTTTATATTTTATTTAATTATTTTCATTCAAATATTGAGCTATACCTTCTACTCCTACATAATTTTTATATTTTTCTTCCTTATCAATGACAACTAAAGTAGGAACAGATTTTATTCCAAATCTACTTACTTCTTCAGCATTTTCATGAGCATCTACAAATACTATATTATGCCCAAATAATTTTTCCTTCGCTTCTGGGCATTTTGGACAAGTTTTTGTTGTAAATAATACCCTTTTAGCCACTTTAGCAAAATCATCTTCTAGTTTATCTATACTTTTATGTGAAACATACTCTTTTCTACTTATATATTCAGATTGTTTTCCATCGTTCCAATGTTTAACTGGTCTATAATATCCTGTAATTCTACTATATACTTCAGTTTCTTTTTTACACTTTGGACAAAATTTCATCTCTCCCTTAATATATCCATGCTCTCTACAAATAGAGTACGTAGGAGATATTGTATAATAAGGTATCTTATAATTTTCAGCAATTTTTTTAACTAAATTAGCACAAGTTTTCCAATCTGATATCCTTTCACCTAAAAAAGTATGGAATACCGTTCCACCTGTAAATTGAGATTGTAGTTTCTCTTGTATATCAAGAGCATCAAAAATATCATCTGTGTAGCCTACAGGCAAATGACAAGAATTAGTATAAAATGGCGCTTCTCCTGCTATAGAAGCATCAATTATATTCTGATATCTTTCCTTGTCCATCTTAGCTAATCTATATGTTGTACTCTCTGCCGGACTAGCTTCTAGGTTATATAAATTCCCAGTTTCTTCTTGAAAATCTGCTATTTTTTCACGCATAAACCCAAGAACCCTCTCTCCAAACTCTCTTCCTTTTGAATTTACCAAATTTTCACCAACAAAAGTAGCATTTAATGCTGTTTCATTTAGACCAACAAGACCTATAGTAGAAAAATGCGTATCAAAATTCCCCAAATACCTTTTAGCATATGGATATAAACCTTCATCCATAAATTTTGTCACTACTTTTCTTTTAATCTCTAGAGATCTTTTTGCCACTTCCATAACATGAGTTAGTTTTTCAAAAAACTCCCATTCACTTTCTGAATTATAAGCTATTCTAGGCAAATTAATAGTCACTACTCCTATAGAACCTGTTTTCTCTCCACTACCAAATAAGCCTCCTGTTTTCTTTCTAAGTTCCCTCTTATCAAGTTGCAATCTACAACACATAGACCTTACATCACCAGGGTCAAGATCGCTACTTATAAAGTTTTGAAAATAAGGAGTCCCGTATTTTGCAGTCATATTAAACAATAATTCAGCATTTTCACTTTCCCACTCAAAATCTTCAGTAACATTGTAGGTAGGAATTGGATATTGAAATCCTCTACCATTAGCATCTCCTTCAATCATTATCTCTATAAAAGCTTTATTAATAAGATTCATTTCTTTTTGACAATCTTTGTATTTAAAATCTTGTTCTTTTCCCCCAACAATAGCATATTTATCTCCCAAATCTTCTGGCACAGTAAAATCAAGAGTTATATTGGAAAAAGGTGCTTGTGTTCCCCATCTACTAGGAGTATTTACTCCATAAACAAAGGACTGTATGCACTGTTTTACTTCTTTATATGTCATATTATCTATCTTTACAAAGGGTGCTAAATATGTATCAAAACTTGAAAAAGCCTGTGCACCTGCAAATTCATTCTGCATAATTCCTAAAAAATTCACCATTTGATTGCAAAGAGTAGATAGATGTTTTGCAGGTGAAGATGTTATCTTTCCTGCCACTCCACCAAGTCCTTCTAATAATAATTCTCTTAGTGACCAACCTGCACAATAACCACTTAACATACTAAGGTCATGTATGTGAAAATCGCCATTTTTGTGAGCTTTTTCAATTTCATCATCATATATTTCACTTAACCAATAATTAGCTGTCACAGCTCCACTATTATGAAGAATAAGACCTCCTATAGAGTAAGTTACTGTAGAATTCTCCTTTACTCTCCAATCTTCTACTTTAAGGTAACTATCTACAACTTTGCTATAATCAAGTACATTTTTCATGTTTCTAAGTTTTTCACGTTGTTTCCTATATAGTATATATGCTTTTGCTACTGTGCTATATCCTACATTACTTAATACTTTTTCAACAGAATTTTGTATCTCCTCTATATCAACTTTGTTGTGTTTTATGTATTCTTGGAAATCTGCCGAAACTCTTAGAGCTAAAAGATCAAGCATATCATCACTATAAGATACTTCTGTAGCCTTAAAAGCTTTTTCTATAGCTCTTTTTACCTTTCGTATTTCAAAATTAACTTCTTTACCATTCCTTTTAATTACTTTCATACTTCCCCCTATAGTTATTATTTTTTCATTTTAATCCTTTCTACATTTGATTGTACTCTATGTTTTTATAAAAATCAAATAAAAAAACACTACATATAGTAGTGTTTTGTTTCATTTTCAGAATATATTGTGTTTTAATTTTGAAAAAGTAAAAGTAATAAACTAGTAACACCAGTACCTAAAAAGGCTCCAACAGTCACTTCTACCCATGTATGTATTCCAGCTTTAATACGAGACTGAGCCACAAGCAATGCAATAAAAACTGTGAGTATTGATATTCCCACATTGTGTGTTACAAAAATAATTATTGTTGCTGCTGAAAAAGCAAGGGCACTATGTCCACTTGGCATACCACCTTCAAGTGGCGTTCCCTTTTGAAAAAAAGCTTTCATTACAACTACTAATATTGCTACAATTACCAAAGATATTATCGCTACTGTTGAATAAGAACCTTTTATTATATTCAAGAATTTTGCTGAAGAACTTTTCATATGATCTGAAAAGACCAAATAAGCAATAACAACTGAATTTATTGCTGCTACCAACACAGCTCCTGCCGCAATATCTTTTGCTTTTTTAGCAAGAGGATGTATCTTTTCACCTACACTAAGGTCAACTACCCTTTCAATGGCAGAATTAAGCAGTTCTGCTACCCAAACTAAACCGACTGCAAAAGACAATAGTGCAAAACTAAGTGTATTAAGCCTCAAAAAAAGGGCCACTATAGATACAACTATTGTTACTACTAGATGTATCCTCATATTTTTCTCCATTTTTACAGCAGTAATTATACCTTCTATTGCATAATTAAAACTATCTAATAAACTATGCCCTTTTTTTTTCATTTTAATCCTCCCTCGTATACCCATGTTTACTTAGGATTTCTTCTTCTTTTCCTCTCATTTCTCTTTTATCCTCTTCATCTATATGATCGTAACCAAGAAGGTGAAGTATTCCATGAGTAAGAACATAATAAAATTCTCTTTTAAAACTATGTCCATAATCTTTAGCTTGCTCTTCTACTCTCTCTAAAGATATAACTATATCCCCAAGAGTTATATAGGGACTAAAATCTTCCTCTTCTACTTCTAAATAAGCAAATGATATTACATCTGTTTCTTTGTCTTTACCTCTATATTCTCTATTAACTACCCTTATATTTTCATTTCCAGTAAGTAAAAGTGACACATAGCAATCTTTTTCACTTTCAAATTCTTCTTCTATAACTGTTGCTACATACTCTTCTATTGATTCTATATCTATTTTTTCATCAAATCCATCTATTCCTTTAGTTATTTCTACTGTTATATTCATACACACCTCCTATTTTTTTTGATCTGGATACTTTATTCTACTATGATAGATTCCTTGTAAAGTTTTAACAAATGTTTTTATAATAACTTCAATTTCCTTTAAAGTAATGTCTGCTTCTGTAAATTGTTCATCTTCCATTTTAGATGCAATAATTTTTCTAATCATCTTTTCTACACTGACTGGATCTTTTTGATCTAATGACCGTACTGCTGCTTCTATCGAATCAGCCATCATTATAATAGCACTTTCTTTACTACGTGGCTTTGGTCCATCATATCTATAATCACTTTCAATTATATCTGGATTTTCCTTTTTAGCTTTATTGTAAAAATATGCAAGAAATGTTGTTCCTTGATGTTCAGCCATTATATCTCTTATTTCTTTAGGAATCCTATATTCTTTTCCCATCTCTTGTCCATCTTTTGTATGAGCTTTTATTACTATAGTACTTAGCGTAGGAGACAAGTTATCATGGGGATTAACACCTGACCTTTGATTTTCTACATAAAAATTTGCTCTTTTCATCTTTCCTATATCATGATAGTAACAAGCAACTCTAGTAAATATAGGATCTGCTCCAACTGCTTCTGCAGCTTGTTCAGATAAAGTTGCCACTAACATAGAATGATGAAAAGTCCCAGGTGCTTCTAATGACATACGTCTAAGTAAGGGATGTGATAGATCACCAAGTTCAATCAGTTTCATTTTTGTTAATATATTAAAGGTATTTTCAAAGTATGGTAATAAAGCTATTACCACCATTGCTGCAAATAAACCTGACAAAAATAACTGAGCTATATTAAAAACCTGATCAACAAAATCTAATTTTGCCACCCAACCTATGGCCAACCCAGTTAACAATTTTACTAAACCTATATAAATTCCAGTATTTATTATGTCTGTTCTATTCTTTACTTTATTAACACTATATATAGCATATGTTATAGACGTTACAAGTATTATAAATGTATAATAGTTATAACCAGTCATAGCTATCAAATACATTACTAAAAATGCACTTACTACTGTTGCGTAAGGCACTCCAAATAATATCCCAAATAAAAGTGCTATTGATTCAAAGGGATAAAGATTCATGTAACTTAAACCAGTAAACCTCAGAGTAAGCATATATATACCAAGAGCCAATAAAGTAGCATAATATTGTTGCTTTTTTAACATTTCTTTTTTTAATACTACCTTTAAACTTATTACAAATAGTACAGATAAAACTGCCAAATAAAGTATATTTCCTACAAATATTCTTATATTATCTGAATGACTATATACTCCTACCCTTTTTAACAAATCTACCTCTTCTGCTCCTAGCACACTTCCCTTTCTAACTATTACATCTCCAGCATTTATTTGAACTTCTACATCTTCTATATTGGCTATTTTTTTCTTTAACTCTTCTTCAGTCTTTTCATAATTATAAAGAAAATTAGGTAAAAAAAACTCCTTTACTATCTTTTTTGCAGTGGGGTCTTCTAGATTATCTATATTTAATCTAACTTCCTCTAGTTCACTATCTATATTACGTATTTCTTGGTCAAATAGTTCATACAAATACGATACTGTAATTGATTGCACTTTACTCAAATCATCAAGATTTGTTAATCTTTCTTTATCTTCTTCATCAAAAGCAAACCTTTTTTCATCTACTATACTTGGGAATTCCTTTCCCCCAAGTATTTGTCTAATTTCAGCAAAAAAATTAGATACTTTATAAAACACATCTTGTTCTATCTTTTTATTTCTAACATATATTCCTTCTTCTTGAGATAATAAACTGGCAATAAGTTCCTTTTTTTTCTCTTTATCCACATAAGTTATAGAACTTGGTGCAATAATATCTTTAGTTACTTTTACTCCTTTTTTATAACTGGATTTTACATGACTTAGTTTAGAACTAATTACAAAAAATGAGAGCACTAAAGCTAAAAGAGCTAATCGATTAATAATTATTCTATCATTATCATTAACATTTTTAATTATCTCTTCTGGTTTCTTACTCTCTTCAACTTTTATACTTATTTTTCTTCCAAATAGTGTAATGGGTTTCATCTTCCCTCCTAACAAAAGGCACTGCCTTTTCCAACCAACAACTTCCCACTCCCGTAAAGATTTATTTAGTACAAGAATAAAATCCGATATTGGTCTATCGGATTTTATTAATATAGTTTACACTTTGATAGATTATACATTATTTATTTTTAATAGTCAAGATTAGACAATTTCATCTCTATCTTTGAAAAAAATATTTTTTGTAGGTATAGCTTCTACAAACAATTTCCCATAATGTTTTGTATACAATCTTGCATCTAATATCGTTATTATTCCTCTATCCTCTTTACTTCTAATAAGCCTTCCTATTCCCTGTTTAAACTTTATAATAGACTCTGGTATTTGAAATTCCATAAAAGAGTTTTTTCCTTCTGCTTCCATACTTTCTATTATAGCTTCTACTATAGGATCACTTGGTACCTTAAATGGCAATTTTATTAAAACTACTGAACTAAGTTTTTCCCCTTTTACATCTACACCTTCCCAGAAACTATCTGTTCCAAAAAGTACTGGTCTTCTACTTGATTTATACATATTAATGAGTTTATTCCTAGGTGCCATACCTTGTATAAACAAATCATAACCTCTACTTTCAAGCTGATCTCTTATTAAATAATACATATAATTTAGCGAGTGATATGATGTAAATAATAAAAATGTATTTCCCTTAGCTGCCTCAACAAGTTTTATTATAAATTCACTTATATTCGTTAAGAAATTTTTATCATTAGGTAGAGGTATGTCTTTAGGTATATACACTTTCATTTGTCTATCATAATTAAATGGAGACTTTATTACTTTATCAAGTGTTTTTTCTTGTAATCCGATTGATTTTTTAAAATAATCAAAGTCATCATTAATTGCAATAGTCGCTGATGTAAATATTATATGTTCTAAATTTATGTAAAGTACTTCTTCTAATTCATTGTGTATCTTAAGTGGTGTTGCAACTATCTTTACATGACCCTTTTTAGGATTAGCACTAAGCCAATAAATATAGTTTTTATCTGCCATTTCAGTAATAAATTTGAAATTTACAAAATAACTATCGAGCCTATCTACATATTTTTCAAAATCTCTAAAAACTCCTTCGTCATCATCAAAATCTTTCAATTCTTTTATCAATTTTCGAAGTTTTTTCATATAACTTATATAAGATACTAACAACTCCTCTTCTCTTATAATTACTTCTCCAACCCATCTATTATTATTTTTAAGTTCATTAGGTCTAAGTCTAACATTAGCACTCATCCCTTCTTTACAATATACTTCCATTAACTTTGCAAAATAGTCAAGGGCTTTGTTGTGTAAGTTAGTATGACTACTTACTATATCTTCTTCAATTTGTTTTTTAAATTCATCAAATTTCTTTTTATTTCCCTTAAGAGTATTACGTAATAGATTTTTCACTACTGTAATACTTCCCATTTTTTTCTTTTTTCCGCCGGAAGTTCTATAAATATTGTTCATTATTTTAGAGAAACCATATCTGCTTGATTCATAACTAAAATAGTCTCTAGCTACCTTTTCTATATTATGAGCTTCATCAAATACAACTAAATCATATTGTGGCAGAATTCCATATTCACTTTCAAATCCAATTTCCTTTCTTATAGCAAGATCTGCAAAGTATAAATGGTGATTTGTAATTAATATATCTGCCTCTGCTTTTTCCTGTCTAGCTTTCATAAAAAAACAATTTTCTCTATTTGGACACCTTGTCATAGCACACATGTCATTTTCACTAGAAAAATACTCCCATACTAGACCTTCTACTTCAAAGTGAAGTTCTCCCCTATCACCACTTTCAGTTATATTCATCCAGTCGATAATACTTTCCATTTGAGCTTTTTGATTATTACTAAGTTCACTAATATCAACTAGTTCACCTCTTTGTAACTGTTCATGCTTTCTCCAACAGGCATAGTTCCCCCTACCTTTTATAAGTGCGTAGGTAAAATCATGTTGCAAAACTTTTTTGACTATAGGTATATCTTTTGAAAGTAGTTGTTCTTGTAAGTTAATAGTATTTGTAGAGATAATTACTTTTTTTTCATTTGTAATGGCCCACTCTATGCTTGGTATTAAATATGCCAAAGTCTTTCCCGTTCCTGTTCCCGCTTCTACTACTATTTTTTTCCCTGTATTTAAGCCAGTTTCTATATGTTTAGCCATCTCTAATTGTTCATGTCTATATTCAAACTCTGCAAAAATTTGACTTAAAAGACCCTTTTCTTCAAAATAAGGTTCTATATCTATATTTTTATTCTCTTCTTTTTTAAGTTCAACTATACAATATATCTCATCTACATTATTATTAATAATATATGACCCACCTTTTTTCTTTTCACTATAAAGGGCTGATATTTGTATATCATTATCTGAAGGATAAAGGTATCCTGATGGATGATTGTGGATTATTACTTCTCCTTTTTTCATATGTCTAAGTATTGCTGGTACACTTGTTTCATTTCCACGAGCCAATACTTCTACTTCTACTACTTTCAGATTCTCATTTACTAAACCACGAAAAAACACTTCATTTCCTCCAGCAAACTCTATCTCTCCACGCATCTTCTCTATTGCATTTTCACTTATTTTATCTCTAATATCCATTATTAACCCACTTTCTTATCTAAGAATAGACTACACTATTTTAGACTAAATTACAAGCTATGAATATTAGGTTAATTAAATAAATAGCTCATAAAAATTAATTAATATTTTTCTTCAACCTATCCTTTAAAAACTCTTATTTATCAGCTAACTAAAGTTATCTATCTCTTATTATAATAAAAGTTCTAGATAAATACAATTTCACTGGAGAATAAAAATAATAACTACAAATTTCACTATTTGTAGAAATAATAAATCAAAAAAAATTAATTGTCTATTTCTTAGGGTATTTTAGATTTACTAAAATTAACTTTTGTGTTATAATAGTTTTGGTCCATAGTCCGTGTCTATAAAAACAGTTACCTTACCTAAATATACAAAGTCAAGAACATTAACTTGACATATATTTGTATTTAATTTATAATAATTAAGTTATTTGAAAATATTTAGGAGGTAAGAAAACATGGCACATTCAAAATCAGCTAGAAAAAGAATAGAAATCGCAGAAAGAAACAGATTAAGAAACCAAGCAGTTAAATCAAGAGTTAAAACTATAGTTAAAAAAGTATTAGCAGCAGTAGAAGCTAAAGATGCTGAAGCAGCGAAAGCAGCATTAGTTGTAGCTTATAAAGAATTAGATAAAGCTGTATCAAAAGGAATCTTAAAGAAAAACACTGTTTCTAGAAAGAAATCTAGACTAGCTGCACAAGTTAATGCTTTATAAGAAGTAAAAGTCAGTATAAACTGACTTTTTTCTTTTTTACATTTATATTTATCTATATAATTCTAACAATTCTCTAAGTTCTTGTACCATTTCTCTTCTCAATTCATCTGGTTCAATTATTACTGCTTCTTTAAAAAACTGTCTAAAGTATAATTTCGTATTTTCATTACTCGCTTCAAAGGTATAAATATTCTTTTCTTTTTTTATCAATTTAGGTCTATAGTTAGTAAGAGACTTTAAAAGTTTTTCTCCCTCTTGACTAAGTTGTACTTTTACTATATTCCCATTAGGTAAAAAGGGATCAAAGTTTTTACGTATATTTTCTACATATTTTTTATCTTTCCCTTTAATCTTTTCATTTAGTATTCCAATAAGACTAAGTTCCTTTAATTTAAAATTTTTGTATATTTTAAGTTCATGGCAAAAAGAAAATAAAAAGTTCTCATCTCCTTGTTCATCCCTTTTTATAAAATAAGGATCAAGGGTAAAGATACCTCCATTATATTTTACTTTAATTTGATTTTTATTTTTTATAGCTTCCATAAGAGCTTTTACCAACATCTCAAATATAAATAATTCTCTTTGATACTTGTATTTAGATGTATAAAATGAAAATAATTCTCTGAAAAACTCAGCTTCTACCTCTATACCATTCTCCCTAAGTATTTCATAATATATTTCTTTATTAGCAACATTAAGATCAAATTGGACAATTTTTGTTACAGGTCTTCCTTGGGATTTTAATAAGTTTTCGTCATCTTCTCTTTTAAATTTATATTTATCAAGTATATAGTTGCAAAGTTTATTGTTATTAATACCAAAATCTTCCATGTCATTACGCATAATTCTATATATATCTTCAGGTAAAGTAACTCTTATTTTTTTCATATCTTCTCCAAGGTTTTATTAATGTAATTTATACTCTTAAAAGAAATTATACATCTATTTAATACTAGTGTCAATGATACACTTTTATATTTTAAATTAGCTCATATATTTTCTAAAAATTGTTGTTCAAAAAACCTATTACTCTATCTATATACCCTTCATTTTCTTCTAGTTTCAAATTCCATTTATCTAATATCATGTGTTTATCCCCCTCTAATATCCATGTATCTATGTGTTTTGGTCCATTTTTTATAAGTTTTTCATAACTTGCAAAAGGGACTTGACTATCTTCCTTTGAATGAACCAATAAAGCTGGTCTATCTCCTAATTTTCTAATTTGAATTGAAGCAATATTTTGTCTCTTATCAAAACCATATTTTCTCCAAGTATAAAACTTTGTAAACGGCTTTGTAATATTAGCAATAACCCTTGGAATACCCATATTAATTATATTATCTGCCAAAACTTGCTCCCAAGAAGAAAAAGCAGACATACTAATTAAAGCATCTATATGGGAAATTTGACCTATGGAATTTATAGCAATTGAACCTCCCATAGAATAACCCCATACAATTATCTTTTCAGAAGGATTTTTTTCCTTAATATAATTTACCACTGCTTTTACATCTAATACTTCCAAATAACCTAAGCCTATTAAATTACCTTCACTTTCACCATGAGATCTTGTTTCCAATAAAATAGTAGAAAACTTATTTTCCTCTAACAATTCTACATGATTAAAAAAAGCTCTTACTGATGGATTATGTATGCCAGAAATCATAACAATTGTCCCCTTACTTCCCTTCACATAGTTTTCATATGCTACTATTTCCACCCCATCTTCTGTTCTTAAATTCAACTTCTCAATATTGATAGCATATTCTTCCCAACTGTACTCTCCATAATCTATATGCCTATCCACAATTGGATTTGTAATATAGTAAGGTAAGTAAAGCAATATTCCTAATAGAATAAATAGAATTGTCAAAGTTATTGCCAGTTTTTTTTCTACTTTTTTCATTTCCTCATCCCCATAATCATTTTTTCTACTAATCCTTCATCTTTTTACTGCTACTGCCATCATACTTGGACTGAGTAAAGGTTCCGTTTCAAGTAATCTTGCTACATCTAGCAATCTATCTAAAGTTTTTTAGATTTTAACTTTTCTTCTAAATCTTCTACATTCCAACAGTTTGCTAAATCTCCTTTAGTATATTTAATTTCAAAACCTAATTGATTAATTTCCCCTTCAATTTCATTTGGCAAATGAAAATAAGCTTCTAAAAAAGAATTTATCTTTTTAGGGTTATTATCTCTAAAACCACTTTTTACTTCTTTTTTTATTACTGAATAATAAATATCATCAAAAATCATATTTGAAGCTAAACCATAATTAACACCTGCGTACCTGTTAATTGTAAAAGCTAATAATTTCCCCTTCTTCTTTAATACTCTTTTAGCTTCTAGCAAAGTTTTTCTTCTATCTTCTATTTTTACAAGGTGATATAAAGAACCATGTAACATTACTATATCTACTGATTCGTCTTCAAAAGAAAGTTTACGCGAATCACCTACAAAAATTCCCTTTAATTTTTTATGATTTTTACTTTTAGATTTTGCAATTTCTATATGTCTTGGTACTATATCAACTAAAGAAATTTTATAACCATTATCTGCAAGCCAAAATGAATAAGACCCAGTTCCTCCTCCTACATCAATAATGCTAAAATTTTTATTTCCAATTTCTCCTAAAATCATCTCTCTTGTTCTTATTTTCTGAAATTTTCCAAAGGCATTTTCTAACCTAATATCTTCTTCAAAAGATTTATAATTTTCAATTATTACCTCTTCGACTTTATCCATCATCTAACTTCCAAAATAATTATATCTTATATAAAATATTTAAGTCAAATTTAAAAATACAACAAGAAATAATTACAATTTAAATTGTATCTATATATAAATTCTGATTCAACTTTATTTTGTAATTTTATAAAAGAAAAAAGAAAGCTACAAGAGCTTTCCTCTATACAACCTTAATCTATTTGTTAAAAACTAATCTTCATTTAATTTTGCTAGATCTATTCCAAACTTGTCCTTAACTTCTTTTAAAAATTCCCTACCTTCTTTTTTTATAAGTTCCTCTGTAGCTATTATTTCTTTTTCTAATTCTGATATTTTTTCCTTGTCTACTTCTTCTTTTGTACTTTCAAAAAAGATTTTATCTTCTACTTCTACTCTATACCTCTCCAAACTAGATATTTTTATCTCCTGTTCTCTAACTGCCTCATTAAACTCCATTCTCTCTTTAAAAGACATATTCCCATAATTTTTTACTGCACTAACTTTAGCTCCGCTGAACAGTATTAATATGAGAGTAAGTGGTAAAAGTAGAAGTAAATACTTATTACGATTTTTTATCATCATACTCCCCCCTTCTACAGGCAGTATAATAGATTTTTTTGTATTTTTTGTGTATTATTAACTTTTAAATTATAATTTATTCAAAGAAATATACTTTTCTCATTTTTAATCCTCTTCAATTATCTGCTAAAATATTTTCTACTCAAATCTTTCTTTTACATTTTCTTATATGACCCACTACCTGATATATTAGCCTTTATCACTTGTCCTTCTCCATATACTTCTACTACACCAGATCCTCTTATGTCCAATTCTAACGATTTTTTTACATTAATAAAACTATCTCCACTACCTGATACTTCAAGTTTTCCAGTTTGTACAACAAACTCTTTTCCTTCAAACCTACCACTACCTGATACCTCTACTTCAACCCTTTCTCCCATTCCAGATATGGTCACTTCCCCACTTCCATTCATATCAAATTCCGCATTCCCCACAACTAAGCCTGTTCCAACAAACTTTCCACTTCCTTTTGATTCATAATCAAGAGTTTTTGCAACTAAATTCCCTACTTTTATCTTTCCACTTCCCGATATAGATATGTCCAGATTGACTATATGCCCCTCTCCAATAGTTATATCTCCACTTCCATTTACTTCTATCTCAAGGTTATTTGTTTCTATCGTTCCTATGTGAGTATCTACACTCCCATTAGATTCAAATTCATTCAAATCTTTAACACCTATATGATATCTTAAACTTTTTGTGTCTACATAACCAAGTTTATACCATGGTTTATCTATTTCTATAACCAATTTATTATTTCTAGTATATGTCTTAAGATATTTTAATACTTCTTCATCTCCTTCAACAAATAGACTTTCCTTACTCCCTTGTGTAATATAAGCTTTTCCACCACCATTTATTTCTATTTGATTAAAGTAACTTACTTCCCTATTTTCCTTTGCAAATAAATTAAATGATACCAGCATAACAATCAATAATCCCAATTTCTTTTTCATCCTCTTCTCCTTTTAATCCTCTAGTAATTTACCTAATCTTTTTATTTTACATTTATTTTTTTAGGTTCTTCAAAGTATTTTGATAAGCCTCTATAAATACCACTAAAAACTTTATGATCATTAAATCTTCTAAATTTATTTAACATTTTCTATTCCTTTAATATTTACATCTCCAATAGCACTTTTTAAATAAGCTGAATACCTATCTCCCCCTATCAGCCCTTCTAACTTCAACTCTCCCAAGCCTAAATCAGTATTTATATCTCCACCAAAATCATTATTTATGTAGAGGTCTATATCTCCAATTTTATTAGTTATTCTAAATTCTTTATTTTGATTTAACA
>CAZFBB010000066.1:3555-15311 GCA_964517235.1 uncultured Fusobacteriaceae bacterium | reverse complement strand
TAGATACAAAGGGTAACTTATGGAATAAATATTGACGATATAGATATTAGAATAATGATAATTGATAATTATTTTCTAATAAATATTAATTATCACTATTTTTGTATTTATAGAAAATTGATACTTTGAAAAAAAGAAAGTATAATTTATTGAATAATGTAATTAGGAGGAAAGTTTTGATTGAATTGGTATATCTATTTATAATAGGTGCAGTAATAGGAAGTTTTTTAAATGTATGTATATATAGGATACCAAAAGGAGAAAGTGTAAGTTTTCCATCGTCACATTGTCCAGTGTGCAAAGAAAGAATAAAGTGGTATGACAACATACCAATTGCATCATACATCGTATTAGGGGGAAAGTGTAGGGTTTGCAAAAGCAAAATATCTATTCAGTATCCCATTATAGAAGTTATAAATGGGATTTTTTTTCTTTTAGTTTATTTAAAATTTGGGTTTTCCCTTCTAAGTATAAAATATTTTATTTTCGTTTCAATTTTGTTGATTTTATCAATGATAGATTTGAAAAGTTATTTTTTACCTGACTCTCTTACATTTACTCTAATTATACTAGGAATAATCTTAAATTTTTTAAGTGGGTTTTCATTGGAATTATCTTTTCTAGGAGCTTCTACTTACGCATTTCCCTTCCTAATTATATATGGTTTTGGTGAATACGTATTCAAAAAAGAGGCACTAGGTTTTGGTGATATAAAGTTGGCATCTGGAATAGGAGCATTTCTAGGATATACTGGATTTTATTACTTTTATCTTTGGTTTACTGTCACATTTGTATTAGGTTCAATTATAAGTTTAATTTTGATTGGTTTAAAGATAAAAGAGAGAAAAGAGCAAATACCATTTGCTCCTTATCTTAGTTTAGCAGCAATAATTATGATGTTATTATTTTGATAATTTGAGGTGTTTTATGAATAAAAGAAAAGGATTTACACTTATAGAAGTTGTTTTAGCAATGGCGGTTTTAGCAACAGCAGTTTTACCAATATTGTCTATGTATCCAAGTGCATTGAAGATGAGTACTAGAGCAACTGAATTGGAAGAGTGGGTCAGAATAAATCAAACGATAGTTGATTATATAAAATCAAGAGGATATTCATATTGGTCAATTGACGCAAATAGAAATAATTTGAAAAATGGATTAAATGCGAAAGAGTTTTCATTTATAAAAGATTCAAGAAGTTCTAACTATAAAAGTCAACAATTTGAAAATGCTCTTTATGGAAGTGTAACTAACCTATTTTTACTTAATACTAAAGGGTTAAGATTAGAGGATTATAAATTAGTAGTTGAAATGGATTTTGGATTTCCTAAAAATTCAAGTGGAGTTGATGAAGAATCTTATTTAAGTGTAGATAGAACAAATTATTTAATTACTACATCATCAATAAATGCTAATAAATTTATACATGGAGTAGTCAAATTAAGAAAGAATGGTGAGAGTTTTAGTAATTCGAATAATAGAGATTTAAACTTTATTATAACACCTATTGATGAATGGAGGTAAGGATGAAAAGCAAAGGTTTTACATTGTTAGAATTAATGATAGCTATTGCAATCTTGACAATATTAATTTCTATGTTAGGTCCCTTGTTTTCATCAATAACTAAAGCTAATAAAAAATCATCGGAAATTACTAGATTAGATTTAACTTTGGGAAAAAGTATAGATGTATTTAAAAGAACCATAAGATCATCGAAAGAATCTGAGAAAAATTTTGGTAATATGGCAAGTACAACAAGTGGGATATTTTTAGCAGAAGGAAATCCCCTTTTAACAGCTTTTGGAAATCCAGTTAATGGGACAAGTAGCTCAGCACTGGTGGTTAATGTGCCTAAATTAAATACAAGTAATAATATAGTTGATGAAAGAGTAATATTATATTTTGAAGGGGATAAATTAAAAATAAATTCAATATTAAATCCAAATTCAAATTCAAACTTTTATGGAATAAACAACCCTACAACTTTGGTAACAGGAGTACAAAGAGGACAATTTGAATATAGGGAGAATATAGCAATAATAGAATTAGAAGTGAAAGTTGGAGATACAAAAAAAACAATAAGAGAAGCAGCTGTGACAAGGATAAATATTGAATTTTAATAGGAGGAAGTTATGAAGAAGTTTAAAGAGCAGGGTTCTGCAATGGTATTAGCAGTATTAATATTATCTTTTTTTATGACTTTGTCTCTAAATATGTATTTTTTAGCAGAGAAAAAAGCTCAGAGGGCAGGTGTTAAATCTGAAGGAACAGTAATACTTTCTGATATTGATGCTTCTTCTACACTTGGATATTATGAACTATATTTAGCTAGTGAGTATTTAACAAAGGGCTTTTATAATAATATGACTCAATTACAATTTTCTAATTGGATTGATGGAACTTATTTAGTTACTCCAGTAGGTATAAAAATTAATAATCCTAGTCATTACTTTAGCAGTTATGTAGATGGAGTAGTTGAAGGAGTTACAGCTACTGGAATTATCATTGCTCAGGAAGCCATAGATAATATAAGCTCTAGAGAGTGGGATGTAACTGAAGATAATATTAAAGAATTGTGGGGTAAATATAATAGAAAAAGTATAGGTGGATATAAGATTAGTTCACTTAAAATAGGAGGGACAAACTATTCATTCCCTTTAACATATACAAATTTTTCTGATGAATTAGGTTTTCCAACTGTGACTACACAGCAGGTTATAACTACATATGAAAAAGTTATAGTATTTCCAAGTACTTCTGGTATTAATGAAGAAAGTAAATTTAATATAGAAGTAACAAGAAAAAATATATTGTCATTAAGTGGGTCAAGTTATGCGATTGATTTTGATAGAATAGAAACTATAGAAGTTATTAAACAATAGGAGGGAAAAGTATGGAACTAAAGAATTATACTGAAACCTTAGTTGATGAAGCAATAAAAGACTACTTGGGTAGAAATGAGGACTTAGCAAAACTACTTAATGAAGAAGATATTGAGGATATAAAAGCTTTTTCACTTAATAACTTGCCACCTCATTATATGAGAACTCAAAAAGGTTATGCATTTACAAAGCTAGAAGAAATAAATATACAAAGTAAAACAAGTGTTTTGAAAACAGTGATACAAGCGACAGAAAAGATTATTAAAAATAGGCATGCTAAGGAGTGATATCAGGATGTTTGACTTATTTAAAGAAAAAATTGAGGGTAGCTTAGATATAGGTTCTAGTAGTTTAAAGGGACTGCGTCTTAAAAAAGGCAAGATAACAGGGCTGAATATAAGGGAACTTGATAGTGGGGTAATTGTAAATGGAACAATTGAAGATTATTTGACCATAAGCGAAGCACTTAGAAGTTTAGTCGAAGATTTAGAGTTAAAAAATAAAGAGTTAATAGTATCTCTTCCAATTCAAAACTTTTTTATTAAATTTTTAACAGTAACACAAGTGGGAGAAAAGGAAAAATTGTCACTTGTTGAGTCTGAATTAGAAGAGCTTGTTCCAAACTTTGATTCTGAAGACTTTATCACTGATTATGTAAATTTGGGAGAAGTAGAAAAGGATAACTCTACCGAAGGAGAGAGCCAAGAAAATATTATGGCTGTAACTATATTAAAAAGTAAAGTTAAAGAACTTATTGAGATTTTAACAACTTTAAAAGTTATACCTGTTAGGATAGTTCCTGACTTTGTATCTATATTTAATTTGGTACAAATTGAAAAAGATTACAAGGAAATAACCGATGAAGAAAGTGTAATGCTTGTTGATATTGGTTCAGAAGCAACTAAGATTTTCATTGAGAGAGATGGAATAATTAAGATGCAAAGAATAGTTGCCATAGGAGGTAATGACATTACTGAAGTAATCCAAAGATTTTACAATACTGAACGGGATAAAGCAGAAGAAGAAAAGAAAAGATTAGAGTTGCTTAATGATCACGATGATGATGAATATGGTGAAGATGGTAGTAGAGAAATATTTATGGAAGTAGCAGAAATATTTGATGAATTAGAAAATCAAATTAGAGTATCTATAGAATTTTATAAGTCACAAGAAAGAAGACCAGGAATTGACAGGATTTTTTTAATTGGTGGAACATCTTTAATAAAAGGATTCAAACAAAATTTAGAAAAAGCTTTAGATTTAGAAGTGGATGAAATTGATTTGACAAGATTTTTATCTCCAAGTTTTTTAAGTCATTATGAGTTAGAGGAATATCCACCCGCTAGAATAGCTGCTTTAGTAGGAAGTGTTATTGAGGAGGTGACCTTTAGATGATAAGAGTTAATTTTCTGACTCAAGAATATAAATCAAAATTGTTTTTTTCTAAGTTTAGTAAACTATCACTTTCGCTAATACTAATATTTGTTGCTATAAATCTAGGTGCTAATCTTAGTCTAGATTATGTAATAAATAGAAAAAATGACAAGATATCAAGTATTAGGACTGAGATATCTCAAGTTGAAAAAGATACTAAAGCTAAGAAAGCTGAAACAAATAATATAGAAGATCTAACAAATAAAATCCAGATTTTAGAAGATATTAGAAATCAAAAAAAGTATGGTTTTTCAGAAGTGTTATTTCAATTACAAGAAACTATACCTGACAAGGTATGGTTAACTTCTCTTAGTTATTCAGGAGATAAACTTATAATAAAAGGAAAATCAGGAGAAAATAGAAGAAAGAAGCTTAGTGCTGAGAAAAACTTATTATTATTTGAAAGAAATTTAAAAACAGCTCAAGGATATGCAATTGTAGTTCCTGAATACTCTAGAGCCCAAGAGATAAAAGGAAGTAAAGTGCAAGAGTTTCAATATATAATTACATTAAATGGAAGTATAGAAAATACCCAGTAGAAGGAGGAAATGAAAGATGGAATTATTTGGAAAAGAGATAAAATTAGACATGAATGTCTCACCCAAACAAGCAAAATTATCTTTATTAATACTTTCTGTTGTGGTAGTTATAGTGCTTTCAACTTTTTTTATTGTTAAACCTGCTCTTAGAATCAGAGACTTAAATGTTGAGATTGAAAACAAGGAAGGAGATTTAACAAAAAAAAAGATGGATTTTGAGAATGCTATTAAAGAGTATAATAGAAGATATGCAATTTTTAAAGAACAAAATGAAAACTATAATAGAGAAAAAGAACGATTTGAAAATTCGAGCTTACAAGATGATACAAGTTTAAAATATATGGTAGCTGATATAGCTGAACATTTGAATATAAAAATACTTGAAATAGGAGGAATAGAGGTAGAAGAGGAAAATGAAGAGTACTTGAAAAAATTTATTCCTTATAAAGTAACAGGAAATATAAATAGTTTAGGTCAATTTTTTTATTTTTTAGAAAACTCTAACTATTTAGTAACATTTAAGGGAAGTGAATTAGATATTCAGATTTCTAATTTGGGAGAAGTGACTGTTAGAATGAATATAGGTGGATACTTTAATAGGGGAGGAAGATGATGAAGCGAATATTAGTGATGGTAGTTTTTGTAACAAGCACTTTATTGGCTGACACCAACCCTTTGAGTGACTATATAGCTAATGAAGATTATTCAGAAGGAATGAAAAAATTTTCTAATGAAAAAAATATATTTGAAGAAAGTGTAGTTGATAGGCAAGCAATAATAAAGGAAGTACAAGATGCAGAAGCTAGAGTAAAAGGGGTATTTACAAATGTTTTAGCAACTGTTTATCAAGATAAAAAGTGGGGGGCAGTAATTTACTATAATAATCCTAAAGTTTCTCTGCAACAGAGACTAATAATAACAGGAGATACAGCCTTAAGAGTTAGTGGATATCTTTATTATCTAATTCCTTATGAAAAGGGATTGAGAGTAAAGGATTTACGAACTGGAAATTATTACAATTTGGAAATAAAGGGAAGGTGAATATAAAATGAAAAGAAATTTTTTATACATTATGATATTAACACTGTTTCTCTCTGTAGTCTCTAATGGGTATGCTGCAAGTATTGAGGAGAGAATGGATAAAATAGTATTTGAGAAAGAGTTGGATTTTAAAAATGTACCACTGTCAGATGTACTTGGGGTAATTACTAAAACATCAGGAATAACAATAGTTTCAGAAGCAGAAGTTGGTGATATTAATATAGATATCTATTTTGGTAGAGGTCAAAGTTTAGGAGAAATTATTAGAACGTTAAAAGTAACTCATAGTTTAAAATCTAGGGAACTTAATAGTGTTTTGATACTTGGGAAAAATATTTCCGGTCAAGAGGGAAGTGGTGGAAAAATTATAGGCAGAATACTTTCTAAAAAAACTGGTGAAGGTATAGAGAATGCTAAAATATTCTTAGTTGGAAAAGAAGAAGAAGCAACTATCTCACTTATTGACGGAAACTATATTTTACCTAATATTGATGCAGGTACATACAT
The DNA here is from genome assembly GCA_964517235.1 of uncultured Fusobacteriaceae bacterium. Classification (GTDB taxonomy): domain Bacteria; phylum Fusobacteriota; class Fusobacteriia; order Fusobacteriales; family Fusobacteriaceae; genus CAZFBB01. Next base: position 8,908 of record CAZFBB010000066.1, on the reverse strand, counting down.
ATTAAAAGTAGAAAGTACTATGCATAAAAGTACAGGTGCGATTGTAGAAATAAATGATGATGAAATATTATCTACAGATATTTTAATGGAGTTAAATCAAAAAGCAGAAGCAATTATCGACGAAGCTATAGCTAAGAATAATGATACAAGTACAAAAAATTTAGGTTCAGTAACTTCATCAGATGGAAGTAAGTCAGCTACAGAAAAAATAATTCTAAAACACGCATTTCCTAGTGAAGTTAAAGCGGTTATAGATTCTGTAGTGGAGAATATAGAAATAACTGCTGTTGAAAAACAAAATATTCTTGTTCTTAAAGGGGACGATAGCAATATTGATACTGTAAAACAATTAATAAAAGAATTAGATAAACCAATAAAGCAAGTTAGAATTACAGCTCAAATTTTAGAAGTAACAGGAAATTTAAGTGAAGAATTAGGTGTTGATTGGACATATTACTCTAATTCAGATGTTGGTCCAGATACTTTACCTAATGAGGGTTATGCAATAGGTATTCCAAATGGAATAATTAATTTTACAGAGTACTTGTCAAGTGTTGGAGATTTTATTAAAGCTACAGTAAATATATTACAGACTACACAAGATGCAAATTTGGCTGCTATCCCTTCAATTGTAACTTTAAATGGGGAAAAAGCAGAGTTAAGAGTAAGTAGTGAAAAAAATATCGGTACTACAGAGAGAACAGATGATGATGGTAATACTATAAAGGAGCCTACATTTAAGGAAGCAGGTACCATATTAACTGTAACTCCAATAATTAGAGATGGTGAAGATGAGCCTGATAGTATAACTCTTACGATAAATTCTGAAGTAAGTTCATTTATTAATACTAGTGCTAGTGTTGGGGGTAATGAAGAATCTGAAAATAAAGGTGCTGCTCAAAAAAACTCTGCAACTACAAAAGTTAGAATTCAAGATGGTGGAATTATCTTTATTGGTGGACTACAAAGAAATGAAGTTACAAATGTAGTTACAAAAATTCCTTTATTGGGTGACATTCCTATTTTAGGAAGATTGTTTAAAAGTGAAGAAGTTGTTTCAGTTCAAAAAGATATTTATATTCAAATCAAAGCTGAAATAGTAACTATAGAAAACCAAAATAACGATATAACAGGAGAAGGGTTTAAAAAATCAACAATTGATTTTAAAGACAGAATCTTCCCAGGGAAAAGAAAGTGATAAAAACAAGCTATAAGCTTGTTTTTTTTATTTACTATGATATAATTAATTATAGATTCATATTATGGAGGCGTTATGGTAACTAAGAATAGATTAATAGAGATATTAGAATTATTTAAAGAGAAAAAGATAGCTGTTATTGGAGATATGATGCTTGATGAATATATTATTGGAGATGTAACAAGAATTTCCCCAGAGGCACCAGTACCAGTAGTAGCAGTAAAAAAAGAAAGGTTTGTTTTGGGAGGTGCTGCAAATGTTGTTAATAATCTATCAAATCTTGGAGTAGAAGTTTATGCATTTGGAGTAATTGGTAATGACAATAATGGAGAAAAACTGTGTAGAGAGTTTGAAAAGAAAGGTATAAACTTAGATTTTTTGTTTAAATTAATTGATAGACCAACTATAATGAAGCAAAGAATTTTGTCAAATAATCAACAGTTATTGAGACTTGATTGGGAAAAGAAACATCCAATAGAAAGCAACATAGAAGAAATGATTATAGATAGTTTTAAAAGTATCATTGATAATTTAGATGCAATAATATTATCTGATTATGATAAAGGTTTATTAACTGAAAAAGTAGCTAAAGAGATTATTAAAGTAGCAAAGGAAAAAAATAAAATTGTTATTGTAGATCCTAAACCTAGCAATATGAGAAACTATATAGGAGCAACATCGATGACTCCTAATCTTAAAGAGGCTAGTGAATGTGCTAGATTGGAAATACCAGAAACAGAAGAAGAGACTATTATCGTAGGAGAAAAAATATTAAATGAACTTGGGTTGGATCACCTCTTAATGACTAGGAGTGAAAAAGGAATGTCTATATTTACTTCTACTGGTATAGAGAATATTCCTACTTTTGCAAAGGAGGTTTATGATGTGACAGGAGCAGGCGATACAGTAATTAGCGTATATACTTTAGCTTTAACAACAGGAGCATCTAGAGAAGAAGCTGCTAAAATTGCAAATACTGCTGCTGGTGTTGTTGTGGGGAGAGTTGGAACTTCTACTGTTACAACTTCTGAAATAATAGAATTTTATGAAGAAATCTATAAGAATTAGGAGGAAAAATGAGGATTGGAAACGGATATGATGTGCATAGATTAGTAAAAGGTAGAAAATTGATTTTAGGCGGAATAGAAATAGACCATGAAAAGGGATTGTTGGGTCATTCAGATGCGGATGTTCTGGTTCATTCAATTATAGATGCTATCTTAGGAGCTTTAGCACTTGGTGATATTGGTCAGCATTTTCCTGATACTGATGAAAGGTACAAAGGCATTTCTAGTATCAAACTTCTTAAAGAAGTTAATCTTTTAATTAAAGAAAAGGGCTATAAAATTGGGAACTTAGATAGTCAAGTAGTTTGTCAAAGACCAAAATTGAAACCATATGTACATAATATGAGGGAAAACATTGCAAATATATTGGAAGTAGAGGTTGATAGAGTTAGTATTAAGGCAACAACAGAAGAAAAATTAGGATTTACCGGAGAAGAATTAGGTATGAAAGCTTATTGTGTAGTTCTATTAGAGAGGATTTAGACTCTCTAATTTTTATTTTAAGGCATTTTAACTTTGAACTTTATCATTTCTAAAGGCAAAATCAAAATTTAAGAATTAGAGAAATTCAATTATATAGGCTATAACCCTTGAAATAATTTCGTCTTTATTGTAATATTAATATAGAAAATAAAAAAGGAGAGTATTATGAAAAAAATTGCTATAAGTAATAGAAAGGGTGGAGTAGGTAAATCAACAATAAGCTCTCAGATAGCTTTTGGTTTATCATACTTAGGCTATAAAACAGTATTGGTTTCAGCTGATTCCCAAAATGACTCAGGGAAAATACTTGGAGTTTATAAGGAGGATTTAGAGAAAAAAAGTGATTTAAAAGACTTTTTAAGTGGAAATTCTACTTTGAAAAATAGCCTTATAAGTGTAAGGGAAAACTTAGATATGGTTTATACTAAAAATTTAGGTCGCTTAAATTCATTTTTAGCCGAAGAAAAGAGAGTTGATAAATTAGTAGAGGATCAGTTAAACTCCTTTGGAAATGAGTATGATTATATGTTAATAGATACATCACCTAGTGATAGTAAAATAAATGATTGTCTATTAATATATGCTGATAGTATAATTATTCCTGTTGAAACAAGTTATTTATCAAGTTCCGCCATTGAAGAGATGTTTGATTATGTTAATGATTTAAGAGAAGATTTATCAAAGATAAAACTTATTATTCCTAATAAATTTAGAAGGGTAGTAAAAAAACATAATGAACACTTAGAAGCTATAAAAACAATTTTTCAAGATACTCCTACAAAGGTAGTTAGACCTATACCTATTAGAAGTGAAATAGAAAGAGCAGGAGAAGAAGGGGTAAGCATATTCGAAATTAAGTCTGATGTATCTCAAGTGTTTGCAGATATATTAAAGGAGGTTGCAGCTTTATAATGGCTTCTAACGTTTTAGATAAAATAGGTAGCAATATTAAGAAAAAAATCGAAGAGAATAAAAAAGAAGTAGGTAAAGAGATAAAAGTAAGTGCTAAGAATGAGATACTTGTATTAGAAAATGACAGATTTGACTATAATGAAGTAGAAAAAGAAGTAGCTGATTATTTAATTGAAAAGGAATTGAGTATAAAAAATGTAGTGTCAAGAGCTTATACGGAAATAGGAGAAATATTGTCTGAAGCACAAGAAAAACTTTCCAACCATAGTGGTGGGATTTTTGAAAAATGGTATGAAAGTTTAGGATTTAAAAAGGATAAAGTTTATAGATTAATCTCTAGGTATAAATTAGTTCTCGCAAATTGCGAGAACAGAATATTAATTGAAAACTTACCGTTATCTTTGTCTTATGAAATTTCAAAAGAATCTTGTCCAGAAGAATTAAAAGATAAAGTATTAAATGGGGAAATTAAAACTTTAAAAGAGTTTAACGAAGCCAAGGAGCTAGAAAAAACAGAAAAAAAACAAAAAATTATTGATAATGAAGCTCTCAAAAGTAAAATATTTACATTTGAAAAAAAATATGAATTTTACAAGGAAAAGCTTTTTGAAAATATCGATAATTATGAAGAAGACAAAAAGGCAATGGTAGTAAAAGAAATAAAAAGATTCGAAAAAAATATAGAAAAAATAATTGGAAAATAAAGTATAGTTTTTGGAAGATACACGAATAAAAGAAAAAGTATTAAAGATTGGTTATTAATAAGATGGAACCTATGTTAAAAACAATTAAATAAAGAAACTATTTATGTTATTGATAAAAGATGATTTCTGTGTTGAATAGGAGTCATCTTTTTTTAAATTCCGTTTATATCTATAGTTATTGTAGTAATTCATATAATTATCTACTTCTCTAGTGTTACTACATTTTTTAATTTAACTCATCTTTACATATGCCTAAAGAATGATTCTTAGGTGCATTATCCTAATAATTTACTCTTCTTAACGTTGATTATATTATACTTCTTTTTTTTTCCTTTAAAGTATTCTTTATTTCTTTAGAAACAAGATAAATATGATATTCTGATTTTAAAACTTTAAGTGTTTCAGATAAAAAACTAATTATATTTTCAGATTTACATCTAAAAAAAATCCTTCAATTATTTGAAACTGTTCCTTTCTATTATTTCCTCTCTCCTGTTTATAACCTTTGACTTTTTTAGCAATTTATTAACCATTTCAACTAACTTAACTTTCATTTTTAATTTCTTATACTTTTGGACTAGAGATAACTTTTTATTGAATGGCCTTCCTTAATTATTTTTTCTAGAACATTTAAGAAAAAATAACTCCTTTTTCTACAGTTTCTTACACCTTTCTTTAGCTATATTCTCTCTCTTTAACCTAAGAACATCGATATCGAAGCTACACTCTTTAAAGATAACTCTTGGAAATTTCTCTTTTAAATATTCTTTGATAAATAGTTCATAAATTCATCTGTATATAAAGTATTTGTTTTTGATACTTTAGGAACAAATCTGTTTTTTTAATATTTTTTTCTTTTTCAGAAAAGTATTTTATATTTAGTTTATAATTAATAGTTTAACTTTAATATAGCAAAAACCTTTAAAGACTAAAAACTTTTATTAAGTGTCTATTTTTTCAGATTTCGATTTCGTTATATAAAAATTAGT
>CAZFBB010000066.1:0-3455 GCA_964517235.1 uncultured Fusobacteriaceae bacterium | reverse complement strand
TTTTTTGGAGTTAAGAGAATTTGATTGTTCAAAGGATTAAGTAATGATAAATTTAAATAAATTCTTCATAGAAAGTTATTGAAATTACTTAAAAAGAAAGGGTGTAAAAAAGAAAGTTGAGGGAAAATTGCTTTAATAATAATAAAATGTTATAATTTTTAGGAAATAAAAAATTAGGAGAAGAAAATGGCTTTAATACAATTTAATAATGTATATAAAAATTTTAGTGGGGAATATATATTAGAAAATATATCATTTTCCATTGATGAAAAGGATAAAATAGGCCTAATTGGTCAGAATGGTGCAGGGAAAACAACTTTAGTAAATATGATTTTAGGAAAAGAGGGTCATGATGTAGACCTTGTTGAAAATAAATATGGACAAATTATAAAAAAAGGAAATATATCTATAGGATATCTTTCACAATATTTTCAACTAAATGAAGAAAATACAGTTTTTGATGAGTTATTGTCAGTTTTTTCATATTTAGTAGAAGATCATAAAAAAATTGAAATGCTCAATGAGAAGTTAGCAATAGAAATTGACAATTTTGATCAAATTATGGAGGAATTAGCTGAATTAACTAGTAGATATGAGAGAGAAGAAGGTTATGCAATAGAATATAAAGTTAAGCAAATTTTGACAGGTCTAAATTTGCCAGAGAAGATGTATAAACAAAAAATAGATGGACTTAGTGGTGGGCAAAAAAGTAGAGTTGCTTTAGGAAAAATTCTTCTTAAAGAACCAGAATTGCTTATATTAGACGAACCTACAAACCATTTAGATATAAATGCAATAGAATGGTTAGAGAGGTTCTTGAAAGACTATAATAAAGCCTTTATATTAATATCTCATGATAGATATTTTCTAAATAATGTAGTAAATAATATTTATGAAATAGAAAGAAAAAAAATAAATATATATAAAGGAAACTTTGATGATTATGTTATTCAGAAAGAGGCTTATTTAAGTGGAGCTATAAAATCTTTTGAAAAAGAACAAGATAAAATAAAAAAAATGGAGGAATTTGTAAGAAGATATAAAGCCGGAGTAAAATCAAAACAAGCTAGAGGTAGACAAAAGTTACTGGATAGAATGGAGAAAATGGATAATCCTATAAATAATATAAAAAGGATGAAGGTTAAATTTGAAAGTAAGAGAACTAGTACAGATAAAGTTTTAAAAATAAAGGGATTATGTAAAAGTTTTGATAATAAGCAGGTATTGAATAATGTTGATATTGATATCTACAAAGGTGATAGAATAGGTATAATAGGAAAAAATGGTGTTGGGAAATCTACATTGTTAAAGATTATAAATAAATTAGAGGAAAAAGACAGTGGAGAGGTAGTATATGGTGAAAAATTAGATATAGGATATTACGATCAAGAACACCAAAATATCAATTATAATAACACAATTTTAGAAGAGCTTTTGTATTCCTATCCAATGTCTGATGAAGAAGCTAGAAATTTAGCAGGAGGATTTTTATTTAGTGCAGATAATATAGAAAAAAAAATATGGAGTTTAAGTGGTGGAGAAAAAGCAAGAGTTAGTTTTATGAAATTAATAAAGGATCAAAGTAATTTTTTAATATTAGATGAACCTACAAACCATTTAGACATATACTCAAGGGAAGTATTAGAGGAAGCTTTGGAAGTATACGATGGGACGTTGCTTATAGTTTCACATGATAGATATTTTTTAGAAAGTATAGTAAATAAAATATATATTATTGACGAAAATGGAAGTGAATTATTTAAAGGAGATTATGAAGGGTACAAAAAGCAAATAGCTTTTAAAAAAGAAGAAAAAGAGTTAAGTACAGATTATGAAGAGCAAAAAAAAGTCAAAAATAGAGTTAATTCTTTGAGAAAATTGCTTGAAAACATAGAGAAAAATATAGAAAGGCATGAAGAGGAAAAGGAAGAAATATTAAGAAGATACAATAAAGCAGGAAAAATTAATGATATGGGGTTATTAATGGAATTACAAGTTGAATTGGACAAGATTGAAGAAAAAATAGTAGAAATAATGATAGAGTGGGAAGAAACTGAATTAGAATTAAATGAACTTGAAAATTAGTCTGAAAGGAGTTATAGTGTTAGGACAAGTAGAAGAGTTTTTTAGAAAACTATATGAAATAGAACTACAAAATAATAAAAATTCAGGAAATATTCATGAAAGAATGAAGGATGCTTTGGAGAAAGTGACAGATAATGCATATGAAAAATATGTAGAAAAAAATGGAAAAATAGAAAAAGTATCGTTTTTAGAGGGATTTCATAAATTTTATGACGAAATAGAAAAGGAAATTAAAGAAGAAAAGGAAAAAAGCAATGAAAAACAAGTTTTATTAGAAAAGCTTCAAAGTATAGATTATAAAATATACAAAGATAAAAAAGAGTTTCTTTTACCCATAAAAAAAAGTATAATATTGCTAAGTTTAGTTAATGTGATAATAATATTAATTGTGGTATTTTTGCTAATAGATAAACCTAAAAAAGAAGTGAAACCTGATGAAATGAATAAAGTTAAAGGTGAAATGTACTTTTTACAAGGTGAAAAGTATCAAAGAAATAGAGAATATGAAAAAGCATATAAGAAATATTTAGAATCAAGTAAATTTGAACATCCAGAGGCTTTGTATACATTAGGGATATTTTATTTAAAAGGAACTGGAGTAGAAATAGACTATACAAAAGCATATGAGTACCTATACAAGGCTAGTGAACTTGGTTTTACTAAAGCAAGTTACAATTTGGCGATTATGGAACTAAAGGGTATGGGAAGGAAAGCTAACAAAGAAAAAGCAGTAGAATACCTTGAAAAGGCTTATGATATTGGAGAAGCAATGTATTCTTTGGGAAATATGTATTATTTAGAGAAAAAATACGTAGAAGCAAAAAAATATTGGGAAAAAGGATATGAGCTGAAAAATCGTAATTCTGCAAAAAGTTTATCTAACTTATATTTATATGGAGTAGGTACAGAGAAAAACAAAAAAAAAGCTTTAGAGATATTAACATCAAGCTCAAACTTTAATTAAAATTTTTTCTTTAAAATTAGTCTTTGAAATAGATAAAGGATTAGCTAATATACTTAATTAATCCTTTTTCTTTTTTTAGTAGATAATAGAGTGTTTTTATAATAAAATTATTAAAAAATATTATATTTTGAAAAAGAAATATTTTGAATGAGTTTATACTTTATTTAATAGGTTAAATATATTTTTTATAGATAACTTTTTTGAGAAATTTATCTATTATAATGTTAGGTTAAAACTAATGAAATTGAAAGAGAAATAACTAAAATATAAAATTCTTGACAGTATTTTTCAAAAATGATAGTATGAAATGCTGTCTACAATTTAATCATAAATAAAATTATTTTGTATAATATACAATCTTGACTTTTTGAGACTGAATAAGTATAATGGTTAAGTTATGTAGAAA
>CAZFBB010000065.1:13047-15938 GCA_964517235.1 uncultured Fusobacteriaceae bacterium | reverse complement strand
AATCTCCCCAAGATTTAACTAATTCTGAAGCTTCAACATTTTTATTTACTGGATACTCAAAATTTGCTTCAGCAAATAATTTTTGAGCTTCTTCACCTGCTAAAAATTCAATAAATTTAATAGCATTTTCTTTATTTTTTGAATATTTTGTAACACCAGCACCACTTACATTAATGTGTGCTCCTCTTCCTTCTTGGTTAGGGAAGAAAACTTTTACTGTTTCTGCAACTTTTCTTTCTTCTGGATCAGATGAAGTTGCCATTTTTCCCATATAATATGTATTCATAATTGCAATCTCTCCCTCTCCAGCCAAAATTGCTTTAGCTTGAGCTCTATCATTCCCTTTTGGAGTTCTTGCAAGATTATTTACTAAACCTTTTGCCCATTTAGCCGTTTCTTTATATCCATTATTAACAATCATAGAAGCAATTAATGATTGATTATAAACATTAGTAGATGATCTAACTAAAATCTTTTTATTCCACTTTGAATCTGCCAAATCTTCATAAGTTGATAATTGCTTAACATCTGTTTTTTTTGGGTCGTACACAATAACTCTAGCTCTATAAGTTAATCCAAACCATGTATTATCAACATCTCTCAAATTAGCTGGTACAGTTTTGTTTAAGAAATCAGAGTTTACACTTTGTAATAATCCTTTTTCTTTTGCATCGTGTAAGTTACCAGCATCAACAGTAATTAATACATCTGCTGGAGTATCTTTTCCTTCAATTTCCATTCTTTTTATAAGTTCTGCTGCTTTAGCTTTTACAACATTAACTTTGATTCCAGTTTCCTTTTCGAATTTACTAAATAATTCTTTGTCTGTATCATAGTGTCTGTGAGTATATACATTTACTTCATTTGCAAGTAATAAAGCACTTGACAAAAGCGTACATAATAAAACTATAATCTTTTTCATTTGTCCTCCTAATAATTTATTTGTATTTCAAACTATTTTAATATAACAAAGATTATTGGCTATGTCAAGTTTTTTTATCTATAATCATAATATTTTTGAATTATATAATTTGTATTTCAAATAAAAAAAGAATATTGCTCATAAATAATATAATTTTTTTATGATAATTATCTCTTACTTCTACATTTTTTCTCTTTCCCAAATTAATATTAATTTTTTTTAAAAATTCATATTTCTCATGGTTGGTCTATAATAAAATTTAAAGCAAAAAAAACTATGAAAGTGATTCCATAGCTTTTTAAAATATTTTATCAAAATTTATTACTACTACAAAGTATATTTTTAAGAACTCTACATAATAGATTTTTATTTTACTCTAAGTTAAATTATTACTTATAAAATCATAATTATTAATTATTACATAAACCATACTTTTTTGATTATATTATCTTCTACTTCATAAATAGCCACTGCATATTTAATAGAGTCACTTGTAACTTTACTTACTCTTTCATGATCTATTACTCTATTTCCAATTACTATTCTATTTTCAAGATGAGCATAAGTCTTATCAACTTCAAATCCTTTTTTATATCTTTTTTTCATCTCATCTCTTCCTCTATATCTTAGTTCATTTGAACCAAAGTCATATACTTGAATATCTTCACTAAAACAAAGAACAAAATTATCCAAATCATTTTCATTATAGTATTCAAGTTGTTTTTGGACTATCTCAACCATAATCAACCCCTACCTTTTCCTTCCTATTATATATATCGAATCATTTTCATCATTTTCAGTGTACTCTTCACAGGTTAACACATCAAAATATTTATCAAATATTTTTACTAATTCCTCTTTTTCATAATAAACAAACTTCATACCTTTTAGTATTTCTTTCCCTTGTCCCTTCCAGAATGAATGCAAAACTAAACCTCTTTCATTTAATATATCCAATTGCTTTTCAAGAGATTTTTTCATCATGCCCCTATCTAAATGATGTAAAACTTTATTAGAAAATATACTATCCCAAGTCCTTTTTGTTTTAAGGCTAGAAGCATCTAACTCTATTAAGTCAGCATTCTTATTTTTATCTCTAAATAGATTTAAAAATATATTAGAATAATCTGAACCAGTAACTTTATAATTTTTTTCTAAAATTTCAAAGTCTCTTCCTGGACCTATTCCTAATTCTAAAAGACTTTTTCCAAAGGGTAGAAAATCATGTAGTATTTCTATTAAAAATCGTCCATCATAACCTTGACTCATGTCTATATATTCTTTTACACTATCATAATCTTTAAAGTATTCCATATTACCTCCCTTCATTATCTATTGTACCCTTATTTAATAACTGAAACAAGTTTGTTTATAAGTTACATGCTAACTTACTTTGATTTTTTATGTTAATAGACACATTCTTAGTCAACATAAGTAGTTGATTTTTCTTTATTTTTGTATAATTAATTTTTTGATTAAGAAAAGGATTATATGTAAATCTAACGCAACCAAAAGTCTTAAATATATTTAACAGAGAGCCTGACCATGTACATTTGCTATTTGAAACACCTCTACAGGTTCAATTAGAAAAATTAGTTAATAGTCTAAAAACTGTTTCTTCTAGGTTAATTAAACAAAAACATAATAAATACTTAAAAAAATATTATTGGAACCTGTATTTTAGAGTAGATTTATTGTATCTTAGCAACTGAAAGGACAAGAATATAAATAATCGAAAAGTATATTCATTCTCAAGCAGGAGTTAAAGACTAAAACTATTCCGATTCATCTCCCTCCTAAGTAGAAGAGGGAGATTTCTCGAAATAATTCAGATAAAAAAAGGGCATAAAGCCCACATATATTAAGATAAATGGAAGTTGTAACCTTAAAAGATTTAAAATAACTTTAAATTTCATTTTTTGATGAAATTTTTATACAGCATTTAAGTTCTATATAATTTATAATTTAT
>CAZFBB010000065.1:0-12947 GCA_964517235.1 uncultured Fusobacteriaceae bacterium | reverse complement strand
ATTTATTATTTTTAATTTAAACTTCTAAATATTAAATATCCTATTATTAATGTAGTAATTAATAAGAAAGTTACTTTCCAGAATGATACAGGCGTTTTCCCTGCTACTTTTCCATTTTGGCCATTTATAACATATTGGTAATTTTGGCCGTTATATGTATAATTACTTATCCATATAGGTAGAAGAAGATGTTTATATAGAATCTTATTATATCTAGTATTTTTACTGTCTACAACTTGTCTATCCCCTCCTATTTCTCCTTTTATATCTCTTATTATCATACTATCAACTTCTACTTGCCCCTTTTGCCAACCTTCTTCCAGATTAACACTGTACTTTTCAGCTAAAAAACCAGCTAAAAATTTTGGGTCATAATGAACCAACTCTTCAAAGTTAAAATCATCAACTTCATCCAAATAAGGGTTAGTATGTTTTTTACTAGCAGGTATCAAAGTATCATCATAATATTTTGAAAGAGTTCCACTTACCCTTGTCCATCTTATCTTACGCTCACGAACAGTAGTAGTTTTTCCATCTTTAACTACTCTTTTATTTACATAATAATAGGTACCACGTTTTCCAATGTAATCTGTATTAGTATCTGCATCATAGGTCCAATAGGGTAGATAAATCCCCTGTAACTTATCTGTTTTAGCTTCTTTTTTAAGGTTATTAGGTGCTAACCATTGTGAACCTATCCATTTTTCAAAAACACCCTTGCAACTTTTTTTATCAATTTTAAAGGGTATAAGTGTTTCGGGTTTTATTCCACTACCTTTTCCCTTTTCTCTTACTACATAATTAGACCCACAGAAGGGACATAAAGAAGATTTCGTAGAGGGTTCTACATTCATATCAGCTCCACAACTATCACAATGTAGATTTTCTACTTCTACACCCCAATCTTCATCTTTATCTTCTCTATATTCAAAAAAGTCGTATTCTTTAACACTATCAGCTATCTTTTCATTTATATCTTCTATTGATCCACAGAATTGACACTTTAGTTCTCCTGTATTTACATCAAAGGCCAAATCCCCTCCACAACTTGGACAAGAAAAAGAATCAGCTTCATTTTCTTCTATCTCATTTACTTCATTTACTTCATTTATTTCATCTATTTCATTTATTTTTTCATCTATTCCACCCATAAATACCTACACCTTTGCTCCACACTCTGGACAAAACTTGCTATTATTCCCTAAAGTTGCATTGCATTCCGAGCATGTTTTCTCTTGTTTAGCTCCACAATCCATACAAAACTTTGCATTAGTCTCCAACTCTGCTCCGCATTCAACACACGGTTTTTTTTCAGCCTCTTTAACCATTTTTTCTCCACACTTCATGCAAAACTTTGCATCTTTAGCTACCTTGTGCCCACAGCTTGAGCAAGAAATCTCCCCTACACTTCCTGCTACATTCTGATTTTGATTTTGATTCTGATTTTGATTATTATTATTGTTGTTATTATTGTTATTAAAAGCATTAGCAAACATATTTCCCATGGCTGCACCAGCACCAAGTCCTACTCCAGCACTTGCAAATCCTCCACCTTCATTCTTAGCAGCATCTCTAATTGCATCAGCAGCTTGAAACTGAGCATAGGTATTTACATCACCAAGTACACCCATAGATGTTCTTTTGTCCATAGCATCCTCTACTTCTTTTGGCAGAGAAAGATTTTCTATATAAAAACTCTTTAATTCAAATCCAAATTCCTCAAATTTTGGAAGGAATTTTTCCTTACCTCCTTGACTTAATTCATCATAATTCATAGACAAATCAAGTGCAGGAATATTTGATTCTGCAATTAAATCAGATAAACCACTTACAATTATCTTTTTAAGATGTTTTCCTATACTTTCTGTATCAAATGATTCACTAGTACCAAAAACTTCCCTAAGAAATCTTGCTGGATCAGAAACTTTATATGAATACATTCCATATCCACGCAATCTAACCATCCCAAAATCTTGATCTCTCATCATAATAGGATTACTTGTACCCCATTTTTGATCTGTAAATTGCTTAGTATTAACAAAATAAACTTCTGCTTTAAATGGAGAATTAAATCCATATTTCCAAGATTTTATCTTAGTTAAAACTGGCATATTTTCAGTTGTCAAAGTATATCTACCTGGGGTAAATACATCGGCTATTTGTCCTTCATTTACAAAAATAGCCGATTGAGATTCTCTTACTGTAAGTTGAGCTCCCATTTTAATTTCTTGATTTTTAACAGGAAATCTGTATACCATCGTATCCCTGCTATCATCTAACCATTCAATAACTTCTATAAGTTGACTTGCTATAAAATCAAATAAACCCATAATTCCTCCTAACATTTTAATTACAATATTTGTGTGTTAAAAAAATTTCACTTAATTTAAAGTAATTTGATATTTGCTTCTCATTCTCATCAAATTTGTTACTTTATCAATTTCTTCATAATACTAGTAAAATTTCTCTTTTACTTTTATTAGATAGAATCTTGTCGATACTCCAAATTTTTATTTCCTACTTTTTCCTATAATAAATGCACAATGAAAAAGTACATATTATCTTCTCAATCACCTATCCTTTCTATTCTTTTTTTATTATCAACTTTTTTTGATTTTTTACCCAAAAATTTATCCTAAATATAAACCCTTTTTAAAGTAATAAATTATTACTAGAATTATACAACATTTACCTAGACATGTAAATGTCGTAATAAAAAAAAATTATATTTATTATTTTAAAAATATAATATAAAAAGGATATAAACCCTTATTTTTATAAAAAAAACCTTCTAATTAATATTTTGCTTAAATATAACTAGAAGGGTTATTTATCTATTTACACAAGTGTAGAAAAGCCTTTTTTTGGGATTTTCTTTTATTATTAACTTAACCTCCAAAAAATTTACAAAAGATTTTGTCATAAATTTTATTTAATTTGAAAGTTAAATTTTTAAAATCTATATCCTAAATTAAAATGAAATAAAGCTCCTTTTTTATCTATTGCATCATTTGTTATTACAAAATCAATAGGGCCAATGAAGCTATCATAACCAACTCCTATCCCATATCCTGAATGAACTCCTAATATTTCTTCTCTATCTTTATATGAAACAGAGTTACTTATTAAAGTTCCATAAAAATTTTTAAATAACTCATATTGCAAAGAAAATTTTATAAGAGCATAAGCTTTAACTTCTTGTCCACCACTTCTCATACCATAAAAAGTACTTTTATCCCTTTCAAAGTTAATTCCATTAATAGTAGTTTTATATTTTCTAGGTATCTCTTCACCAATGGAAGATTCTAGGGCAAAAGTTCCACTTAAACTTAATTTTTCATTTAAAGAAATACTTTTACTTCCCAAAAAATCAAATGTTGAAAACTCAAATTTATTTCTAGTATTAAATGATTCTGGTGAACCTCTCATTTCAAAATTGATATATGCACCTTCATTTGGATAATTAACTTTATTATATGAATCATAGGTACTTTTAAAGTATAAACTAATTATATCTTCCTTTCCCATTTCAGAGTCTTCTACATCTTCATAAGCAATACTTTCAAAGGTAGAACCAAAACCACTAATAAACTTTTTTCCCAATATAGAACCAACAAACAAATCCAAACTTAATTCATTTAATTTTATATTAGTAGTAGAGAACCCTTTAGAATCATAATTAAAGGTCCAGTCTCTATTATAGCCAACATTACTAATAAGTCCAATCTTTCTAAATGGGCCAAAACCATAATAGATAAAATTAGTAGCTCTAATTGTAGGAAATTGAGAAACTGATAGGTCAACTTTTGTTTTACTTCCTGCTATTCCAAAGGAATTAAGTGTTGTACCAAGTGTAATACTTGCATTATTTATTCCATCTAAACTACTGTAATTCAAACCGAAAGTTAAGTTATTACTGGTTTTCTCTTCAAAAGTTAATAGTAATTTGTCACCAACTATATCATAATATATCCTTTCAAAAAGTCCTAAAGCATACATTAATTTAATTTTATCATCTAATTTATATTGATCAGTTATAAAAGGAAGTTCTTTTCCTATAAGAGAAAATATAAGGGTATCTTCTACTTTATTTAACCCCCTAATTTCAACAGAATTTATTAGAGCTTTTGAGTTTACTTCTAAATTTAAAATTAATGATTTTCTATTTATAACTTGTTTATTATTTTTTAATTTTTTTAAATCAGGAAGATTTTCTATTGCTGCCCATTCACCTAGAGCTATTAACTCCTCCTTTTTACTAAAATCAATAGGTGAATATGTAGATATATTTGGTTCTATAAGGTAATCTACTTGTAACCTTTGTTTCGCAGTTGAATCATGCCCTCTAAAAGCCTGAACTTGGTTTAATACTCCAAGAAAAGTTAAATCATTAACATCGGACAAGGGAGCACCAATATCTACTCCTATAACTATGTCTGCACCCATTTCTTTTATCTCATCAACTGGCAAGTTTTTTGATGATAACCCATCAGTTAACACTATGTCATCCCACTTTACAGGTCTAAAGAAACTTGGTATTGCCATACTAGCATTGAGTGCTTTTGCAATATCTCCTCCATCGAGGACTACTACCTCTCCATTGGATAGATTAGTAGCTACTGCCCTAAAGGGTATTGGTAAATTATCAAATTTTTTTATTCCCCTTGCTTCCCACGTATATTTTTTAAGTGTCATATATACTTTTTGTCCAGATATAAGACCCATAGGTAACTTAATTTCACCATTTTCTATGGGCAAAGTTAAAAAATACCTTTCAGAAAAAAGCTTTTCTTCCATAGGTATATCTGTACGTTCTGGAGTATCGATAAATATACTGTCCCAATCTATCTCTTCAACAATCTCTTCTAATTCATCAACAGTATAACCTATAGAATATAACAAGCCAATTATACTACCAATACTTGTTCCTGTAATATAATCTATTGGTATATTCTCCCTTTCAAATACTCTTAATACTCCTATATGTGAAAAACCTTTTCCACCACCACCACTAAGTACTAATCCAATTTTTGGACGTTCTCCTAATAAAGTAGTGAAAAAGAGAAGGAATAAAATAATTTTTTTCAATAATTTCCCCAACAGACATCACCATCTTCTTATATGATTTATAAGCTCCCCTTTTAAATCCTCATTAACTAATTCTCTTCTATAAGCTAATTTTTCTAGTTTTAACAATAATTGTCCCAATTCCTTTGAAATTTTATGACTTTTAACATAGGAATCAATGGTATTTTTCCTTAAATCTATGCCTTTCTCATAAAAATGTAAACTTATAGAGTCAAAGATAATGTTAGGATTATTTTCCTTTTTTATTATACTTATTACCTTTTTATTACTTATTTTTTTATTATCTATTAAGATTTTATCTTTAAATATATAAAGAAACAAAGATAAAATTATTATTCCTTCAATTATTACAAAAACAATTAAATAATAGTTAATACTACTATAATCTTTTTTTTCTATTGTGTCAATTAGTATACTCTCTATCTCACTTTTTTTATCAGTCATAGAGTTTTCTTGATTGTTATTAACTACTCCCCTTATTTTTACTTTTTCCCCTTCTATAACTAATCTATCATATGATTTTTTTTCAGTATCAAAGTAGGAAATATTAAGATTAGGAAGTTTATTAAGATTTGATTTTTGAGGAATAAATACTACTTCAAATTCCTTTTCAACATAATATCGACCATCTCTTATCTCCTCCCTTTTTTCCTTTAAACTTTCAAATACTCTATAGTCTTTATTATTATCATATAAACCTTCTAGTTTATCCAAATTTCCATAAGATGATATTAAAATATTTACTGTAATTCCATCTCCTACATCTGCTTCTTTATTAATAATCTTTACTTTCCCTTCTACCTTTCCTACAATACCTCCAAAATCATTTGGTCTATTAAGAACTGGTAGGGGATTAATCTTTACTTTAATTGGATTAAAAGCAAGATATTCTTCCTTTGTATCCCTGTAAAAAAATGAATTTGACTTTTCATCTTCATACAAAACTCTTATTACACTTTGATTTATATTTTTTTCTCCACTGCTAAGTGGTTCTAGCAAAGCTCTAAATGTTTCTACTACAAGGGCACTTTGACCATCAATACTAGTATTTTCAGTTCTAAATCTACCATTATTCAAATCAACTATGCTAAATCCATCTATTTTTCTAGTTTCTTCAAGGTAGTTTAAACCTTGTATATTTCTTTTACTTACAAGTTTTTCAGTTAAAAGTATCTTTTCTCCAAAGTAATACTCTCTTTTGTCCACCTCTCTACTTGTACTAAAAAGTTCACTAGAACTTTCTGGTCTAGTATTTGTTACTTCTATTTCAAGCAAATTGCTTTCTAATTTTTTATCTTTACTTCTAGCAATCAGATTAAAATTACCGTGATTTTTTGGATTAAGTACTAATGTAAGCATAAATCTGCTCGTTTTTTTCCCATTAATAATTTTTGTTTCACTACTCTGACCACTAGAAATTATGTTAAAATTTTCAATTCCTATTACTTCTATATCTTCTTTTTCCATATTTTCAAAAACAACTCGAAGCTCAGTGCTTTCACTTTTATATATCTTATTCTTACTTACTTCTAATTTTAACTCTCCAAAGATACTAAAGGATAATAAAAGAAAAAAGAATAAATTTTTTATACACTTACCATTGTTTTTCATTTGTATCCCCCTGTCCTTCCCTCAAAATTTTATGATTATTTTTCAAATCACCCTTTTCCATCTTATTTAAACCCTCTAAAAATATTTTTGCTTCTTCTTTATTATTATCTTTTTCTTCCTCTTTTTTGTCTTTAGCCCTTTTTCCCTCTGACTTATCTTGATTTTCTTTATTACCTTCATTATTTTTATTATTTTTATTCTCTTCTAAATCTTCTCCCTGTTCTTGGGTACTTTTATCCTTTTCATCTTGATTTTCTTTTTCATCTTGATTTTCTTGATTTTCTCCATTATTCCCTTTTTGCCCTTGATTTTCTTTTTTCATCTCATTATTTTGTTCATTAGAACCATTATTTTCATTTTTATCTTTATTTTCATCTTTATTTTTATCTTCTTTTTTTTGCTTTTCTTGATTTTCTTGATTTTCTTGATTTTCTTCTGATTTTTGCTCTTTCTTTCTTTCCCTTATTTTCTCAAGGGTTATTTCATAATTTATCTTTAAATTAAGTGAATCTGAAAGTAGCATACCTTGCCAATATTCATCCAAAGCATTTTCATACTCTTCCTTGTTAAAATAGTAATTACCCTTGTTAAAATAATTTTCAACAAGATTTAAGTCTAATGGTTCCTCTTTTAACATAAATCTACTAAGACTTTTATTCCATAAATCCTTTTTATCTCTGCTTTTTTCAAAATATTCTATACTTTCTTTATATCTTTTCTCTTCTACTCTTTTTCTTCCTAAACTATTATAGTAACTATTAAATAAATTTTTTATAAAAAGAAGGGGTAGAAGTAAAAAGAAAATTGCTATTATATATGTTTTCTTCAACTTTTATACCTCTTTTCTAAAAAATAACATATTAAAAATAATAAAAAACCTAAAAACAATGGAATTTGATAAAGTTCCTTATAGATTCTTATTTCCTCTTGTCTAGAGCTTCTTCTTTCTAGTAAGTTTATACTTCTCAAAAATTGCTCACTAGCATTAATATAATTGTTACTTTCAAAGTATTTTCCTGTTTTACTTAGCTCACGTAGTTTTTTATCTTCCAATTTACTAATGACTACTTTCCCATCTTTATCTCTAATAAATTGGTCTCCATCTTTTAATATGCTTCCCTTTGTTGTTCCTACCCCTATGGCATAAACATATGTATCTTTATTAATCTTACTAAAATCTTTACTATGGTCTTCACCATCTGAAATAATAAGAATAATATTTTTTCCTTGACTACTTGTTCCAAAGGATTTTTGAGCCAACTCTATACCCTTTGCAAAATTAGTACCACCTTGACTCATAAGGTTTGTATCAATAACATCCAGATACAAATTTGCCATATCATAATCATCTGTAAGGGGCATTTGTATATAAGCATCTCCAGCAAAGGGGATAAAACCTATTCTATCTCCATTTAAACCCTTTATAATATTTTTTATCTCTTCCTTTCCCTTAGTTATTCTATTGGGTAAAACATCCTCTGCTAACATAGATTTACTTACATCTACAAGAATATAAATATCTGTCCCTTTAATTTCTACTTTTTCCTTCTCACTTAATATACGAGGACCTAAAAGAGAGATGATTACCAAAAAAAATGCTAAGATATACAAGTATGAATATATGCTTTTTTCCCTTTTAAGTCCTAGTTTATCTAAGCCAAAAGCTCTTTTTAAATAAGCTTTTTTAATTAAGAAGTAAATAGGTATTAAAAGTAAAAGAGCATATAGATATTTTATATTAAAAAATTCCATTTTTCCACCATCTTTCCTCCTATGGGATAACTATATATTTATACCTATCAAAATACATACCTATTATCATAAGGAATATAGAGGGTATAAGAAAGTATCTATATAATTCTTCCCTCTTCTGTACCTCTCTACCTTCAATTTTGCTCTTTTCAAGTTGATCTATTTCTTTAAAAATCCCATAAAATGACTCTGAATCTTTTGCTCTATAATATTTACCACCAGTAACATTAGCTATTTCATTTAAAAGTTCTTCATCAATTTCTTTATTAGCTATTTTTTGCTTTCCAAAAAAACTCTGAACTTCTACAAATTCACCACCTATACCAATAGTGTAAACTTTTACTCCAAGGTCTCTTGCCAATTTGGCACTATTGTCCGGACTTAAATTTCCAGCATTATTCTCTCCATCAGTAAGTAATATCATTACTTTACTTTTGCTCTCACTATTTTTAAGCCTATTAAGACTTACTCCCATACCAAGTCCAATAGCAGTAGACCTATTATCACTAATGTCTCCCACACCAAGTTCTTTTATACTTTGTATTATAACATCTTGATCAAAGGTTAATGGTACTCGAGTATACGCATTTCCTGCAAAAACTACAAGGGAAATTCTATCATTACTTCTTTCTTTTACAAAAGAAGAAATTACATCCTTTGCCCTTGCTAATCTATTTGGTTTTATATCATTAGCAAGCATAGACCTACTAATATCAAGGACTATACTTATATCTATACCGTCTTTCTTTACTTTCATCTCCTTTTCTACCCTCTGAGGTTTAGCAAGAGCCATTATCATTAGAGAAAATGAGAGAAAAATTAATACTTTCCCAAAATAAACCTTTTTGCTAATAAGGTTTTTTCCAAGAGTTTTGGTAGTTGGAATTAATATAGATTTAACTTTTTTCTCAGGTAAAAATATATAAATTAGAGGTATAAAGAGTAAAAAATACAAAAGATTTTCAAATTTATACATCTTCCTCCTCCTTTATTTTTCCATAGATTTCCATTATTCTTTTTTTTATTTGTATAATATCTATCTTTTTTTTGTGGTATTTTGCCCCTTCTAGTTCATCCAAAATATTAATAACTTCTTTATTATCATATTCAAAATTCCCAGCTAAAAAATTTGTTGAAAATTTACTGTCTAAATACTTCCTAAAGGCAAAACTTATGTCAAAAACATCTTCCCCTTCCATCTCCCTTTCAAATACTTCTTCTCTACTAATTATTTTAGTTTTTTTATTAAATTTTAGCCCTTTTGTTATTAAAAATATCCCTATGGCTAAAAAGATAAATATATAAAAGGGAAAAGAAACTTCTTTAAAAATGAGATTTTTCCCCTTATCTAGCTCCTCTTCAAATTGACGATTTGTGCTAACTGGCATAACTTTTATTTTAATTTCTGATTTTTCAAGTCTTACTAGATGCAAACCGGGTTCCTTAGGTCTTACTACTATTTTGTACGAGTCACCCTTGTCCTCTAATTCTTCTATATAAAAGTCCTTAAAAGCATCTTGTATCTCTTCTTTTACTACATTTGCTTTTAAATTAAGTTCTATCTTATCTCCAACAAATATATTATATTGGGCATATAGGGGTAGGAGTAGAAGGGTAAAAATAATTAATTTTTTCATTATCTCCTCCTTTTACCAAAATGTAATCTTAATTTTTTTAAATAATTCTCATCTTTATCTATTTCCAAAAGATTTTTGTGTAATATCTTTTCCTTTTCATAAATATTCAAATCTCTCTTATTTTCATAAAAAACCCTCTCACCAATTTCACTATCTTCAAATCTAAAAATATATCCTTTAGGAAGAGTTTTATACTTCTCTTCTGTTATTTGTATAGGAATAAAATCATGTTTTTTAGATATTTTATCTATCTCTCTATTAAAATCTTTATCTAAAAAATCCGATATCATAATAACTATACTTTTCTTTTTTATATGAAGGTTAAAATCATAGAGAACTTTTTTTATATTTGTTCCTTTATTTTTTGCTTTATGTACATAAACTCTCTCTAATATGGACAGAGCATGATTTCTTCCTTTTTTAGCAAAAACTATCTCTTCTATTTCATTTGTAAATAGTATCAAACCTACTTTATCTCCATTTTTTATAGCAGAAAATGAGAGTATCCCAACTAATTCAGTCAAAAACTCTCTTTTATCTCCCAAAGTATTAGAGTTACTTATATCTACAAGAATATATACAATTAACTCTCTCTCTTCAGCATATTCTTTTATATATGTTTTTCTTTGTCTAGCACTTACTTTCCAATCAATTTTTTTAACATCATCACCTTCAGTATATCTACGAATACCTGCGAATTCCATACCGTTTCCTTTAAAAAAAGAATGATATTCACCACTAAAAACATGATTACTAAAAGCACTAGAATTTATCTCTATTTCTCTTATCTTTTTAATAATCTCTTTTTTATCCATAAATACTCCTAAGGTAATACAGTTTCTTCAAGTATTTTTCCAATTAAGTCTTCAACAGCAAAACTATCTGCTTCAGCTTCATAACTTGGTATAAGTCTATGTCTAAAAACATCGTAAACTACACTTTTTATATCATTTGGAATAACATAAGTTCTTCCATCCAAATATGCTTTTGCTCTAGAACTTGTTAATAATGATATTGTAGCCCTTGGTGAAAGTCCACAAGTTATATATGGATTTTCTTCTCTACTTTTTATAACTAAATTAACTATATAGTCTTTTAATCTTTCGTCTACTTCTACATTTTTTACTTCCTCACGAATTTGAAGTA
Organism: uncultured Fusobacteriaceae bacterium; assembly: GCA_964517235.1. GTDB lineage: Bacteria > Fusobacteriota > Fusobacteriia > Fusobacteriales > Fusobacteriaceae > CAZFBB01. Next base: position 1,713 of record CAZFBB010000065.1, on the reverse strand, counting down.
ATCTTTCTGTATCAAGTACCTTCTTTATCTCTTTCTCTTCTTGTTCAAAACAAATCAAATTAAGTATTTTTCTTTCTTCTTCAATATTTGGATAAGAAAGTTTCACTTTCATTAAAAATCTATCTTGTTGTGCCTCTGGTAATGGATAAGTACCATCTTGCTCAATTGGATTTTGCGTTGCCATTACTAAAAATGGTTTTGGAAGAGTATATGTCTTATCAGCTATAGTTACTTGTTTTTCTTGCATAGCTTCCAAAAGAGCTGATTGAACCTTTGCAGGTGCTCTATTTATCTCATCAGCAAGTAACAAATTAGTAAATATAGGTCCCTTTCTTACTTTAAATTCTCTTGTTTTTTCTTCATAAATCTCTGTTCCTATAATATCACTTGGTAAAAGATCAGGTGTAAATTGTATACGTTTAAAATCTAATCCAAGTATTTTTGATAAGGTATTAATAGTTAAAGACTTTGCAAGACCGGGAACCCCTTCTAATAATATATGTCCCCCTGTAAAAAGCCCAATAAGAACTTTTTCAATCATATCTTCCTGTCCAACTATTCCTTTTCTCATCTCATCCTTAATAAGTTCAATAGTTTTTAAGCTATTTTCATTCATAAGCTGTCAATCCCCTCTAATCTAAATTACTCTTAATTTATAATAAGAAAATTTTGTGAACTTTTTTTGAATTCACTACCTTATATTATAATCTTTTCTGGCTAATTGTAAAGTACTATATAGATTATTATTTTTATTTAGAATAATAAAAGAATAAAATTAGAGGTAATTAAAGTTTAATCTATTTCTTATTATATTTTTACTTATTTTTCTTCTTTTGCAAGTATATAGAATTTTTAAATTTTCTTCTGTGTCCAAAACTTTTGTCATTTTATCAAACTCAATCATTAAACAGGAATTGTTGAAAGCCTAATTATTTGATTAATATCATCATCTATAGCCATAATATTCTTTCTTATTTCAAAACATTTTTCGCATTGATGAATTATTTTAAAAGTATTCTTAAATTTTTCAATCCCTATTGGCTTTAAAGTTCCACAACATTTATTCTTTCTATCACCAGGATTTATGTCTATATGAACTGAAATTAAACAACATGGACAATGATTTCTAGCTGAATATTTTAATTTATTAATTTGTTCCCCACAATTTCTACATGTAAATTCTTCATCTTTCATTTTAAATTTTTTATTTTCCATCTTTTCACCTTTTAGTCATTTTCTGTAATCATTATTTTCTGTCAGCACCATTAAATAGTTTTTTAAAAAAAATTATAAAATTTCCCCTCGAAATTATAACTTTTTTTCCTATTTTCTCCTGATATAGCTATAGTTTCATTTTGTTTAAATTCAAAGTTATGATTTGTATCTTTTATATTTATTTTAAAATTTTTTAAATAAATTAATTTATCTAAATTCAAATTTAAATTCAAAATTATCGAATAGTCCATTCTTATTGACTTATATTCTCTATCCCTTATGAGAAATCGGAATAAAATAATATAATTTGTAAAAAAATATAATAATTTATTTAAAATTTTATTAAATAATTTAAATTCTATATTATTATTGTATTTTTAAAAAAAAAAATAAATAGACAAAATTTTTACCCATACTTTATCTCTGCGTTTTTGGTTAAGATTAATTCAAATTTAATTTCAAAATATAGTTGATTAATTCTTTAGAATAGTTTACAAT
>CAZFBB010000064.1:0-15979 GCA_964517235.1 uncultured Fusobacteriaceae bacterium | reverse complement strand
CCACTTAGGGACAGGTTTGGTGTTAGTCATAGAATGGAATACTATGACACAGAAAATCTGGCAAAGATTATCCTAAGAGGTGGCAGGATACTTGATGTAAATGTGGAAGTCAAAGGAGCTATGGAAATTGCTCTTAGAAGTAGAGGAACACCACGTATAGCTAATAGATTCTTAAAAAGAGTTAGAGATTATTGTGAAATTAGAGGAAATGGCGTAATTACTAGGGAGTTAGCAGTAGAAGCTCTTAGTTTATTAGGAGTGGATAACTTGGGATTAGATGAACTAGATAGGGAAATAATAAGTGGGATTATTGATAATTACAATGGGGGACCTGTTGGTATCGAAACTTTGTCTTTGCTTTTAGGTGAGGACAAAAGAACTTTAGAGGAAGTTTATGAACCATACTTGGTAAAAATTGGCTTTGTAAAGAGGACTCACAGGGGACGTATGGTTACTGAAAAAGCATATAAACACCTTGGAGTAGAATAAAGGAGATCATATGAAAATAAGTACAAAAACTAGATATGGATTAAGAGCCTTAATCTATATTGCTGAACATACTTCTATGAATGAAGAAAATTTGGTGAGGATTAAGGAGATATCAGAAGCTCAAAAGTTATCTGTGCAATATTTAGAACAAATTTTATTTAAGTTAAAAAAAGCTGAAATCATTGTTGGGAAAAGAGGTCCTAATGGAGGATATAAATTAAATAGAAGAGCTGAAGATATAGATATACTTGAAGTTTTTAAAATACTTGAAACAGATGTAAGAGTTGTAATGTGTGAAAAACATGTTGATAACTGTATGAGAAATGACTGTAAAACAATCTACTTATGGGATAAGTTGGACAAAGCAATGAGTACAATACTAAAAGAAACTACTTTGGCTGAGCTTATGGCTAATGAGGGAATGTAATGGTAACTGGAGTAGTAGAAAAAGATAGTGTTAAGGGAAATATTATTGAAATTGTAGATAAAAAAGATATAAATCACTTTTTAAATTCTTTTAGATTAAAAGAAGGAGATAAACTTCGGATAGTTGATGGAGAAAAGGAATATCTTACGAAAATAATTAATATTAGTAAAAAAATGATAGAATGTGAAATTGAATTTGAAAAATTAGTAGAAAAAGAAAAGAATATTCAAATTTCTGCTGGTATAGGTATGTTAAAAAATGATAAAATGGAATTAACCATTCAAAAACTTACTGAAGTAGGGATAGATCGAATTATCCCATTAAAACTAGACAGAACTATAGTTAAAATTGAAGAAAAAAAGGAAAAATGGGATATAGTAGCAAAAGAAGCTTTAAAACAATGTCAAGGAATCAAGTTTATGGAGATAGATAAGCCAAAGACTTTAAAGGATCTTGAATATAACGATTATGATTTGATATTAGTTCCATACGAAAATGAAGAAGAGGTTAAAATTAGAGAGATAATTAAGAATAGGAAAGATATAAAAAGCATACTATATATAATAGGATCAGAGGGTGGTATATCTGAGAATGAAATAGACTATTTAAGAGAGAAAGGAGCTCAAATAGTAACTTTGGGAAAAAGAATATTAAGAGCTGAGACTGCTGCGATAGTTGTAGGAGGAGTATTAGTAAATGAATTTTAGGAAAGTAGCTTTTTATACTTTAGGTTGTAAAGTAAATCAGTATGAAACAGAAAGTTTAAAGAAGCAATTTGGAGATTATGGAATAGAAACTGTGGAATTTGAAGAATTAGCTGACATATACGTTGTTAATTCATGTACAGTAACAAGTATAGCAGATAGAAAAACTAGAAACATATTAAGAAGGGCAAAAAGAATAAATCCTAGTGCAATAGTAGTAGCAACAGGTTGTTATGCACAGACAAATGCAGAAGAACTTGCAAGAATAGAAGAAATAGATTATGTTGTAGGAAATTCAGATAAAGCAGCTTTATTAAAGCTTGTAAAAAGTCTTGAAAAAGATGAAAAAGTATCAAAATTACTCATTAAAAATATATTTGATGAAGATGAGTATGAAGAAATTGGATTTTCAACTTTGAGGGAAATGTCTAGAGCATATATAAAAATACAAGATGGCTGTGATAGTTTTTGTTCATATTGTAAGATACCCTTTGCAAGGGGACATAAAAGAAGCAGAAAGATAGAGAGTATTTTGAATGAAGTAGAGGAATTAGGTAGTGAAGGTTTTAAAGAGATTATATTAATTGGAATTAACTTAGGTGCTTATGGAGAAGATTTAGAAGAAGACATAAATCTTGAGGACTTATTAGAAAAAATAGTTGAAATTGAGGGAATCGAAAGAATTAGATTAGGGTCTATCTATCCTGATAAAATTTCTGAAAGATTCATTAATTTATTAAAAAAAGAAGATAAACTAATGAAACATTTGCATATTTCTTTACAGGCTGGAGATAATGAAATTCTTAAATTGATGAAGAGAAAATATACAAGAGAAGATGTTTTAAGTGTCCTTAATAAACTTAAAGAAGAGGTGTCAAATATAGAATTTACAGGTGATGTAATAGTTGGATTTCCACATGAAAAAGATGGAAATTTTGAAAATACATATAACTTGATAGAAGCTATTGGTTTTTCAGATTTACACATATTCCAGTATTCTGATAGGGAAAAAACATTAGCTTCTACTTACAAAGAAAAAGTTCCTGCTCCAATAAAGAAACAGAGAGCAGAATCTTTGGAAAAACTTCGTAATAAGATGTATGATATAATTAGGGAAGAATATATTGGTAAGGAAGTAGAAGTGTTGGTAGAAGAGGTAAAACACAATACTGCTTATGGATATACGAATAATTATATAAAAGTTCAAATTAATAACTTTAATGGGAAAGTAAATGAGATAATCAAAGTAAAGATAAACCAATTGACAAAGGGGATGCTTACTAGTGAGTGTAAAGATTAGAAGAAAAAAAAGAAAAATGAGATTTTTTGTAATAGGAATTTTGGTGGCTTTGGCTTTAGTATTTGTAGTTGGACGTCTATTTAATAGAAAAGCTAAAGTTAACTGGAACAAATATATAATAGTAGGAAAACAGAATGTATTTGTAGTTTATGACGATAGATTAACACTACGTATACCAGAAGAAACTCATATTGGTTCAGATAAAACCGTTAAGGATTATTTAAATGCTAAAAATTATATTGAATTGCATCATAAAATAGACGCAATATTTCCAGAAGATATTGAAGGTTATGTGGTGGCTAAAAGAAAGGGTCAGTATGAGGTAAATGCAGAATATGCAATTAACATACCACTAATAACTAAAGAAGGTAAAGAATATATTCTTACATCGGCTTTAAATGAAGTTTTCTTAAAATTGTATTATGGAGAAGAGATAAAAAGTCAAGTTGTTGAAAATATATTAGTAGATATTCTAAATGGAAATGGAAGAAGTGGATATGCAGGTAGGGTAGGAAACAAAATACAAGAGGAGTTTTCCTATAAGTATAATGCAGCTAACTATGAAAAACTCACAGATTATAGCTATGTAATTCCCAATAATATAAGTGAAAATCAGTTAAAAGAATTAGTTATGTCTTTAGATGAAAAGTATATAAGAGTTAAAGAAAAAGGAACATTGCCAACATTAGCAAATATTGTAGTTATACTAGGAAGAGAAGAGAGTAATGTTTTGGGTACTTTTGTTTATAAAAGAGATAGTTTTGATAACGAAAACTATCAATTATTAAAAGATAATGGCTATAAGAATGTAAGAAGACTTAAAACAGAGAAAGAAGTAGTTAAAAGTTTTATAGAATACAAACCAGAAGATTATCTTATAGCATATAAGATGTCAAAATTACTAAATATTGAAAATTTATTAGAAAATAAAGAATTAGATAATAGAATAAATGTCTATATTAAATAGATGGAGGAAAAATGAATAAAAAACTTGAAATAATGTTAGAAGCTGTAGATAAACTGAAGGGAGAAGAAGCTTTAGTATTAGACTTTGAAGGAAAGAGTTCCTTATGTGATTACGCCCTTATAGTAACAGCTAGATCAGATAGAAATGCTCAAGCAATGGTAGATGAAATGAATAAACAGTTAAAGGAAAAGGGAGTAGAAAGATTAAGTATGGACGGTTATGATGATGGTAACTGGATACTGGTTGATTATGATGATATTTTTGTACATATACTGTTAAGAGAAACTAGAGAATACTATAGATTAGAAGAGTTATGGAGTTATGCTAAAGAAATATATAAGGGTAACTAATGGATTTGTTTATAATTCTATCTTTAGTTTTTTTAGAAACTAGTGTATATGTAGATTTTCCTTATAACTGCGTATCAATAAGTGTTGTAGGATACTTAACTTCAAAATATGAGTTATTATCACTACCTTATGCAATTTTAATAGGATTTATTGTAGGTTTATCAGGTTACCATGTAGAAAAACCCATTATATTTTTGATAGTATTTGTTTTAATAATGAATCAAGTATTTAAGCATGTATTATTTAATAGAATTAACCTTCCAATAATAACACTTATAGAGGCCATATTATATCTATCTTATGTTTACTTTTTTGAGTTTAGTAGTATTACTATAATTAATGTGATTAAAGAATTAGTTTTTATATTTATAATGAATTATATATTGTATAAATCTGAAAGGTAACATCTAAATGAAAAGAAGAAAAATAAATATAAAACTTGGAAGAGATTTAGGAATAAGAGTTAATATTTTTAAAATATCAATAGTATTTGTGTATATACTTCTTCTTATTAGATTATTTTATTTACAAGGAATACAAGGAGATTATTATACAAAACTTTCCAAGGACAATAGAGTTAGGGTAAGAAGAATAGATGCACCAAGAGGAAAAATTTACGATAGAAATGGTAGGTTATTAGCAACAAATATAGCAGGTTATAAACTGGTGTACCTAAATGGCAGAAGATATGATGAAAAGGTACTAGAAGAGATATCTACTTTGGTAGATATTAGTAAAGATTATGTAGAAAGGCAAATAAAGAATGGAGAAATTTATAGGTATACGGGGGAAAATGTACTTATAGATGATTTGTCTAGGGAAAAAGCTCATGTTATTATGGAAAAATTGACAAATTATCCTTATTTAGATGTTATATCGTATTCTAAACGTTATTATGTTTACGATACATTTGCTGCTCATACACTTGGATATGTAAAACCTATTACGAGTGAAGAATATGAACAGCTTAAAGGTAAGGGATATACTAAAAGAAGTATAGTAGGTAAAAAGGGTATAGAAAAATATTATGATGAATATTTACAAGGGCAAGATGGATATGAGTATATTGAAGTTAACGCCTATAATAGAATTGTAAAAAAAATTAATAATACAAAAGTTATACCTGGTAATGATTTATATCTTACTGTAGACTTTGAACTACAAGATTATATGGCTAAAGTTTTAGATGGGAAAAGAGCAAGTTTTATTGCTTTAGATGCTAAAACGGGAGAGATACTTGCTATGGTAAGCAGTCCCGAATACTCTCTAAACAAATTTTCATCTAAATTTACAACAGAAGAGTGGGATGAGTTCTTGGATAATCCGGGAAAGCCACTTTTAAATAGAGCAACAACGTCTACCTATCCACCAGGTTCTGTATTTAAGCCAGTACCAGCATTAGCTTTTTTAGAATCTGGAATAGACCCCTATGAAGAGATACATGACCCAGGTTATTATAGAATAGGCGATTATACCTATAGGTCATGGAAATGGGGAGGTCATGGAGAAGTAGATTTAGCTAAATCTTTAGTTGAATCAGCAAATGTTTATTATTATACTTTAGCTGATAGAATAGGTTATGAGAAGATAAATGAAGTTTCTAGTAGAATTGGTTTAGGTCAATTGACAGGAATAGATATTTATGAAGAAAAATCAGGATTAATACCAGATGATGAATGGAAGAGGAAGAGAATTGGAGAAAGATGGTATAGAGGAGATACTATGAACCTTAGTATAGGCCAGGGAGGACTTCTTACTACTCCGCTTCAAATAGCTACTTTGTATCAAGTATTGGCAAATGAAGGAATTTCTTATAAACCTCATTTGTTAAAAGAAAGGGTAGATCCTGAAGGAAAAGTTTTTATAAAAGAAACTGAAAAATTAGTTGAATATAAAACTAAAAAAATGTACTTTGATGTAATAAATAATGCATTGAGGGAAACTGTGTCGGCAAAAACAGGAACAGCAAAAGCACTTAGAACAGAAAACTTGGTAGTTGCAGCAAAAACAGGAACAGCACAAAATCAAGGAGAAAATACACATGCATGGACTGCAGGTTACTTTCCACATAATAACTCAGAAATTGTCTTTGTATCATTTGTAGAAGAAGGTGGTTCTGGAGGTGGAGTAGCAACACCAATTGCTAAAGCTTTTGTAGATAAATACATTGAGTTATACAATGTTGAAAACTAAAGGGGTGACTTACTTTGTTAAAAGCTATCAAAGAAGGTATCTTAATAGAAGGAAATATAGAAAAAGAGATAGATAAATTCAAGGAAAAATTGGAGAATAAATCTTTTTTTAAAGAAGGTACCGACTTTTTATTGTATCCTGAAAATAAGGGGTATTACAATGAGTTAAGAGAACTATTAATTGAATATAACCATAATCTTTTCTTGTTAAAGAAACAAGAGAGTTTTATAGATGAAAAAAAAGAAACTCTTGTAATAAAGAAGAAAGTTCGTTCAGGTCAAACAATAGAACATGATGGTGACGTTTTATTGCTCTCTGATTTGGCACCTGGTGGAAAGATAGAAGCTACAGGCAGTATCTATATAATAGGTAGTGCTCAAGGGGACTTGCATGCAGGTTGTGAAGGAGACATTAAAGCAAAAATAGTTGCAAACAATATGGCAGTAAGTTACATTAGAATAGGCAATTTAATTGCCAAAAATCCCGATTTAACAGAAAGAACTAGGATAATTCCAGAAGTTGCTTTTGTAAATGAAAATGGTATTATAGAATTAGAAGAGGTCGTTAATGAATCTTTAGAAAAATATGAAGACCAGAAAAAAGATAAAGAAAAGGAAAAAGTTAAAAAGGGACTATTTAATAAAATCTTTAGTAAAAGCTAACTTTATCCTTAAAGTTTTTTGTTAATGGTAAAGGTGTAACTCGTTCATTGCTTTTAATAGAACGGAGGAAATATGTTAAAAAAAATATTTAATAGTAAAAAACAAGAAGAAGAAAAAAAGGTTTTTAATAGAAGACCTAAGAAAATAGAAGAAAATAAGAAAAAAATAGAAGTTAAAGTAGAAAAAAGACAGGAAAAGAAACAAGAAAAAAAGCAAAATACACCTAAACCAAAGAAAGAAGAGAAGGTATATGTAATTCCTTTAGGAGGAATTGAAGAAGTTGGAAAAAACATGACTTTGATTCAATATAGAGATGAAATTGTAATTATAGATGCAGGTTTAACTTTTCCAGATGATGACTTATTAGGAATTGATTTGGTAATACCTGATTATACCTATTTAGAGAATAATGTAGATAAAGTAAAGGGTTTACTATTAACTCATGGTCATGAAGATCATATTGGAGGATTACCTTACCTTTTGAACACATTAAAAAAAGATATGACCATTTATGGTGGGAAGTTGACCTTAGCTTTAGCTAAAAATAAAATAGATGGGGCAATAAATAATACTATTCAAGCTCATATGAGAGAAGTAGTGGGAAGAGAAATAGTTAAGATAGGTAAATACTTTGAAGTAGAGTTTATAAGAGTAACTCATTCTATAGCTGATGCTTATTCTATAGCGATAAAAACTCCAGCAGGAACTATTGTTCATACTGGTGATTTTAAAGTAGATTTAACTCCAGTAGATGGCATAGGGATGGACTTCCAAAGACTAGCAGCTCTTGGAGAAGAGGGGGTAGATTTATTATTATCAGATAGTACAAATGCTGAAATTCCTGGATTTACACCAAGTGAACGTAGTGTAGGAGAAGCATTTAAAACTGAATTTGCCAAAGCAAATGGTAGAATAATTATTGCAGCATTTGCATCTCATATACATAGGTTACAACAGATTGTAGACATAGCAAAATCTACAGGGAGGAAGATAGCTATAGATGGTAGGAGTATGGTAAAGGTATTTGATATTGCTACAGAAATGGGATATTTAAAGGTACCAGCTGATACTATGGTTAGCCTTAAGAATGTAGAAAGTATGCAAGATGATAAAGTAGTTATACTCTGTACAGGTACTCAAGGAGAGCCGATGGCTGCCCTTAGTAGAATAGCTAAAAAGATGCATAAACATATTAAGATAAAAGAGGGAGATACAGTAATAATTTCAGCTACTCCTATACCGGGAAATGAAAAAGCGGTTTACAGTAATATTAATAATTTACTTAAGCACGATGCAGAGGTTGTTTTTCAAAAAGTAACTGGTATTCATGTATCTGGTCATGGAAGTAAAGATGAGCAAAAATTATTTTTAAATTTAGTAAAACCAAAGCATTTTATGCCAGTACATGGTGAATATAAAATGTTAAAAGCACATAAACAATCTGCAATAGAATGTGGTGTTCCAAGTGAAAATGTAATTATCTCATTTAATGGAGCCAAGATAGAATTGACTAAATCTGATTGCAAAATCACAGGAAAAGTACCTGCTGGAGCTACACTTGTTGACGGACTTGGTGTAGGAGATGTAGGGAATATAGTCCTTAGAGATAGACAACATCTTGCTCAAGATGGAATTGTAATAGTAGTAATGACAATAGATAAAGAAAGTGGAAAAGTAGTAGCAGGGCCGGATATAATAACAAGAGGATTTGTTTATTCAAGAGAATCTGAGAATCTTATTAATACTACTGTTGATAGAATAAAAGATCAGCTTTTAAAACACGAAGAAAAAGGGATAACAGAATGGTCTGTATTAAAGGGAACTATAAAGGATACAGCTAGTAAATACTTGTATGAAAAAACTAATAGAAACCCAATAATCTTACCGATTATAATGGAGGTATAAATGTTAAGCAGTAAACAAAGAGCATTTTTAAAAAAAAGAGCTCACGATTTAGATCCAATAGTTAGAGTAGGAAAAGATGGATTAACAGAAACGTTGGCAGACAATTTGTCAAATGCTTTGAATGCTAAAGAATTAGTAAAAGTAAAGATATTGCAAAATTCAGAAGCTGACAAAGATAAAGTTAGAGAAATAGGAGAAGAGTTAGCTAAAAAAACTGATTCTCAGTTGGTAGCAATAATTGGTCGTATTATGATATTCTTTAAGGAAAATGAAGAAAAACCTTTAATTTCTCAAGAGCTTAAAGGTATTAAATAGAAAAACAGAGTTATACTCTGTTTTTCTTCGTAATTTAAAAAAGAAAGGGAAATGATGAGAGGCGGAATTATTTTTGGTAATAGAATTCTTGATATAGTATTTGTTGCTGCTTTTTTAGCTCAATTTTGGAAGGTAGTTAGTCCTGTATTCTTAGGGAAAGGATTTAAATGGAATAGAATTTTTGCAACAGGTGGTATGCCTAGTTCTCATTCTTCTACTGTAACTTCCCTAGCAACATGTGTCATGTTTATAAAGGGACATAAAAGTGCGGAATTTGCAATAGCAGTTATTTTTGCTGGAATAACTATGTATGATGCAGCAGGAATTAGGCGAGCAGCTGGAAAACATGCAAATATACTAAATAATCTTTTAGAAGTTGTAAGAGAAAGGGAAAATCTTAAAATAAAACATACTCATTTAAAGGAATTATTAGGACATGAACCAGCAGAAGTATTTGCAGGAGCTGTACTTGGTGTTTTAATTGCACTTATAATGAAAGGATATTTGTTTGGGTAGATGGGGTATATAGATGGATACTAATGTAAAAGAAATGAACAAAAAAGAATTAGAACAACTAGTTATTGATATAAGAGAATTACTAATTGATGTAGTAAGTAAAAATGGTGGACATTTAGGACCTAACTTAGGTATCATTGAAATTACGATAGCTCTACACAGAGTTTTTAACTCACCACTAGATAAATTTTTTTGGGATGTAGGTCATCAAAGTTATGTGCACAAAATACTTACAGATAGAAAAGATAGGTTTGATACTATTAGAAAAAGAAATGGCTTAGGGCCCTTTACTAGTAGAGATGAAAGTGTGCATGATCATTTTGTAAGTGGTCATGCTGGTAACGCTCTTTCAGCAGCTTTAGGAACTGCTGTTGGAGATAGTGAGAATAATCATTCAATAGCTATTATTGGTGATGCAAGTATTGCCAATGGAGTGTCTCTTGAAGCTATCAACCATATTTCGAGTATAAAACCAGAAAATTTGATAGTAATCTTAAATGATAATGAAATGTCTATAGGTGAGAATGTAGGTTTGTTTTCTAGGGGCTTTAGAAAAATAATGAATACTACTTTGTATAATGAAATTAAAACTGATGTAGAAAGTGCTATTAGAAGGGGAGTAGTAGGAAACCACATGGCAGATCTTATTTCTAGAATAGAAAAGTCTGTAAAGGGCTTTGTAAGTCCAATTAGTACATTAGAAACTTTTGGTTTTGATTATATAGGACCTATAGATGGTCACAATATACATATATTAGAAGAAACACTTAAATTAGCTAAGAACAATAAGAAACCTACTTTTATACATGTAAAAACTATCAAAGGTAGGGGATATAAATATGCTGAAGAAAATATGGAAAAATTTCATGGTATATCTCCCTTTGACAAAGAAACAGGAGAAACTGGAAAAAGTAATAAATCATACTCTACTATAGTTGGAGAAACTTTGGTAAAATACGGTAAAAATGATAAAAATATTGTAGCTATCTCTGCTGCGATGGTTAAAGGAACAGGATTAAGTAAGTTTTTTAAACTTTATCCAGAACAATCTTTTGATGTGGGAATAGCTGAAGAGCATAGTGTAATATTTGCCACTGGACTTGCTTTTACTGGGAAAAAAGTCTTTGTAAATATTTATTCTACGTTTTTACAGAGAGCATATGATCAATTAATACATGACGTAGCTATTCAGAGAGCTCCAGTTAAGTTTATACTTGATAGAGCAGGTATAGTTGGAGAAGATGGAAAAACACACCAAGGAATATTTGATTTGGCTTATTTGTTAACAGTGCCAAATATGATTATTATAGCCCCTACAACATGTAGAGAATTAAAGGAGGCTATGGAGTTTGCAAAAAATTATGAATTAGGGCCTGTTGCTATTAGGATAGCAAAAGGGAACTGTTTTGATGTGAATATTAAGCCAGACTTTAATTTTGGTAAATGGTGGACATATAAAAATCAAGGGAAAAAATTAATAGTTGCAACAGGAAGTATGTTGGAGGAAGTAATAAGAGTAGAAGATGAACTAGAAGATTATAGCATAGTAGCAGCCCCTTTCGTAAAACCATTAGATTATGAATTTATAAAAGAAAAATTTGTTGAATATGAAGAAGTAATTACTTTGGAAGAAGGGGTAAAAAGAGGCGGATTTGGAACTAGCATTTTAGAATTTATTAATGATAATAAAATTAACGTTCATCTTAGAAGGGAAGGTTTAGAAGAGAGATTTATACCACATGGAACAAGGGATCAATTGATGAAAGAGTATGGACTAAGAGGAGAAAAACTTTTAGAAACAATCAAAGAGAGGAGATAGCGTGAGACAAGAGGGCAAAACAAGATTGTTTATAAATGGTCTGTTGCTACATCCTATTATTCAAAAATTAAAATTAGTAGATGATAAGGGAATAACTGTATCAGCTCATACATATGATGTACTAAAAGTTGCTATAAAATTAATAAAAAAGAAGTATGTTAATCTTGAAGAAGCAAGTGATGATTTAGACTTTTTTAGTATAGTAGCAGGAATAATACTTCATGATAGTACAAAAGCTACCCTTAGATTAAATGGAGAAAATCTAAGTCATAGTGGTGTTATGAAAAAACAGCCAAAAGTCGTAGAAAATGAAGCTAGAAGTATATTAAGTGAAGTGGAAAAATTCACTAAACTTAGGCTACTTAATAGTATGAAGGATAAAATAATTCATATTATCCTTTCCCATCATGGAAAATGGGGAAGTGTAATGCCTGTAAGTAAAGAGGCAAGAATAGTACATGAAGCAGATAAATACAGTGCCACTTATCATAGAATAACTCCTATTGGAGCAAAGCAAATAGTAAAATTGATGGATGAAGGATTCAAAAAAGAAGAAATTCTTAAAATAACAGGTCAAACATCTGGAATAATTGAAGATAGATTAAAAAAATCTAAAAAACAATTGGGGCTTAAAACAAATAGAGAATTACTAAATTATTATAGAGCCAATGGTTATGTACCAGATGGAGATGATAGTTTTTCTAGAAGAATTAATGAAACTGAAAAGTTGATAAAAAAAGTTGATAAATTTGGATTTGAAGAGTTAATGCTTAAAAATCCCCTTATGGATTATTTATTTCATGAAGATATATTTGTTTAAGTAGTAACAAGGTTTAATTCTTGTTACATTCCTATTATTGTCTTTAAATATTTTAAAGACAGTAATAGGAAAACTGTAGATTAGAGGGAGCAAAGATGAAGGAAAGAATAGATGTTCTTTTAGTGCAAAATGGTTACTTTGATAGTAGGGAAAAAGCCAAAAGGGCAATTATGGCAGGAATAGTAATAGTTAATAATAAAAGAATTGAAAAAGCAGGAGAATTAATAAAAATAGATAAAGATCCTGAAATAAGAATTAAAGGGGAGCAATTAAAATATGTTAGTCGTGGAGGTTTAAAGTTAGAAAAAGCAGTAGAAGTATTTAATCTAGATATTAATGATAAGTTAGTATTAGATATAGGTGCTAGTACTGGTGGATTTACAGATTGTGCTTTGCAAAATGGAGCAAAATTTGTATATGCCTTAGATGTAGGAACTAACCAATTGGCTTACAAATTGAGAGAGGACAAGAGAGTTAAGTCACTTGAAAATACTCATGTAAAAGATCTTGGTTTTGAAATGTTAGATGGAAATATGATAGATGTAATAGTTATGGATGTAAGTTTTATATCGATAAGAAAAATTCTACCAGATTTAGGGAGATATTTGAAGGAAGATGGTAGATTAATGGCTCTTATCAAACCTCAGTTTGAGGTAGGTAGAGAAAATATTGCAAAGGGTGGTATAGTAAAAGATTTTTCTAAACATCTTATGGCAATAGAAAAAGTAATAGAAAGTGGACTAGAAAGTGGACTATATCTCGAAGCTATTGATGTATCTCCAATAACTGGAGGTAAGGGAAATGTAGAGTATATATCTTGTTTTTCATTAGCTGATAAAAAAATAGAGATTGATTTGAAGAAATTAATAGAAAAAGGTAAAAAAATTAAGAAGGGGAGTAAATGAAATGAAGAAAAGAATTAAAATTTTATTAGTTGTTATTGCGATTACTTTAATTGGTATTACAGCTTATGGCAAAGCAAATGAAGATAAGAATAAAAAAGTAGATAAGGAACAAACTGGTTTTTTATCAAACTTACGTGAATTGGGTGAAATATCTACTATTATGGATATTATATTAGAAGAGTACGTAGTAAGTGACCCAGAAAGTCAAGAAGAAGCAAATAAAGAAGCTTTATTAGAAGGGGCTTTGAAAGGTATGGTAGAAGAACTTGGAGATCCTCATAGTACATATTTTACAAAAGTCGAAATGGAAGAATTTAATGAAGATATAAGTGGGAAATTTGCTGGAGTAGGAATGCAAATAAATAAGATGAAAGACGAATATCTTAATGTAGTGTCTCCTATTGAAGGAACACCAGCTTGGGATGCTGGCATTAAACCTCATGATAAAATATTAGAAATAGATGGTGAAACAACATTAGGTCTTACAAGTAATGACTGTATGAAAATGTTAAGGGGAGAACCAGGAACAGAAGTAATAATTAAAGTTTATAGGGAAGACTCAGAGAAGACATTTGAAGTAAAATTAAAAAGAGCGATTATTGAACTTAAATATGTAAATCATTATATGTTAGATGATAAAATTGGTGTAATTAGATTAACTCAGTTTGGACATGAAGTAAGTAAAGATGTAGAGAAAAGTTTACAAGACCTGTTAAGTCAAGGAATGGAAGCTATGATATTTGACCTTAGATTTAATCCAGGAGGCTCATTATTAGAAGCTATTAGAATTAGTTCATTTTTTATTGAAAAAGGAAGAGTAGTGAGTGTAAAGGATAAAAGAAATATAGAGGAAGTTTACAATAGAGAAGGAAAGTACTATGGAGATTTTCCTATGGTTGTATTAATAAATGGAGGATCTGCTAGTGCTAGTGAAATAGTAGCTGGAGCAATAAAAGACAATAAAAGAGGTCTTTTAGTTGGAGAAAAAAGTTTTGGGAAAGGTTCTGTACAGAATGTAATTCCATTACCTAATGGTGGAGGAATCAAATTAACTATTGCAAGGTACTTTACTCCAAATGGAACACAGATACATAATAAAGGAATAGTGCCAGATACAGTAGTAGAAGAAGAAGATGATTATCTATTCTTTGATGGATATATTACAAATGTAGATGAAGGTTCTAAAAAGGAAAATAAAGATGAGATTATAGACCTTGTAGGAAAAGATGATAAAGAAAAGGAAAAATTAAAAAGCAAAGAAGATAAACAAATGAAAACGGCTGAAAATATATTAAGAGGAATCTTATTATATAAAAGTTAGAAAGGTGAATTATGTTATATATAGTTGCAACTCCAATAGGTAATTTGGAAGATATGACTTTTAGAGCAGTTAGAACTCTTAAAGAAGTCGATTATATTTTTGCAGAAGATACAAGAGTGACTAAAAAACTTTTGAATCATTTTAAAATAGACACTATAGTTTATAGATATGATGAACACACAAAAAATCATCAAATTGATAATATAATGAAGTTGTTAGAAGAGGAAAAAACTATAGCTTTAGTCACTGATGCTGGAACGCCTTGCATTAGCGATCCGGGTTATGAAGTGGTAGAAGAAGCTTTGAAAAAAGGAGTTAAAGTGAGTCCAATACCAGGAGTTACTTCTATGATAGCTGCTGCGTCAGTATCAGGAATAAGCATGAGAAGAATGGCTTATGAAGGTTTTTTGCCTAAAAAGAAGGGAAGACAAACTTTATTAAAAAAATTAGCCACAGAAGAAAGAAGTATCATTATTTTTGAATCTCCTCATAGGCTCATAAAAACATTAAAAGATATAGATGAATATTTAGGTGAAAGAGAAGTAGTAGTTTGCAGGGAAATAACTAAACTTTATGAAGAAATAGTCAGGGGAACTACGAAAGAATTAATAGAAAGATTTGAGAAAAAGACAATCAAAGGAGAGATAGTATTGATTGTAAGAGAGAGGGATTAAGTTTTATGGCAATGACAAAAATAAATTGGTATCCAGGTCACATGAAAAAAACTAAAGAGATGATACAAGAAAATATGCAAATTATTGACTTAGTTTTAGAAATAGTAGACGCTCGTATACCAATGAGTAGTAAAAATCCAGAAATAAGAAAGTATGCTAAAAATAAAAAGAGGTTAATACTTCTTAATAAATGTGATTTAGTTACTAGTGAAGAGATAACAAAGTGGAAAGAATACTTTTTAAAAAATAATTTTGCTGATGATGTGTTAGCAATTAGTGCAGAAAAAGGTACTAATATAAAGGAATTATTTAAAAAAATAGACCTCTTATCAAAAGATAAAGTTGAAAAAATGAGAAAAAAAGGTTTAAGACAAGTTAATATTAGGTTGATGGTAGCTGGAATACCTAATGTTGGAAAATCTAGACTTATAAATAAACTAGTAGGTAAGAATAAAGCTGGAGTAGGGAATAAACCAGGATTTACTAGGGGTAAACAATGGATAAAATTAAAAGATGGCTTAGAGCTTTTAGATACACCAGGAATATTATGGCCTAAGTTTGAAAATGAAGAAGTAGGACTTAATTTGGCTATTTGTGGAAGTATAAGAGATG
>CAZFBB010000063.1:0-16107 GCA_964517235.1 uncultured Fusobacteriaceae bacterium | reverse complement strand
TTCTCATGGATTTTTCTTTGAACTACTAAAAAATCTATTAAATTTACAAAAAAAAATAAAAAACAACTATTTAATATTATAATAAGTAGTCGTTTGTCTTCAATCTGAACAGCTATTTAATAAATAGCCGTTTATTCATATTTATATAAACAATCAATTTTTATTAAGTTTCTAAGAGAAAAACTTCTTTTATCCTTTAATTTTTTAATAAATGTAACTTTTTCATACTTTTACCATATCCTATATCCTTCATCTTTTCTGTATGTCTTATTATATTCAACTTGTACATTTTCTTTTTATCACAGAGGAGAAAACACCCTTCTATCAAGATGTGAACTCAAGTATAAAGTTACTCTCCTTAGATTTTTATTTACTTTTTTTAACTACATACCAAATAAAAATTTTCTTTTTAAACTTCAAAATATATCTTACAAAATAAACTTGTTCTTTATTTGATAAAAGGAGATACTAGCTTTTCTACAATGTAAAATGTCTAGCAAAATTATGTGTTATACTCAAAAAATCTTTTAAAGAACTTGTGAGAATTTTATTATAAGGTTCATAATAAATCTTATAAAAACTAATATTAAATCCTTTAAAAAATATTTAGATTATTTAAAAAATGGTATTAAGGTAATATGTCTTTTAATAATTTATAGAAGAAATTAACGATAAAGTTAAAGTCGTGAAGGAAGTTGTGTTTAATTATCTTAGTTTCTTTAAATTTTCAAAAAAGAATTTTTATTTCATATAATTTAATTAGCATAAAAGAACTTTGACAGCATAAATCTACGTCGTCAAAACTTTAAAGAAATATCTTATTTGATTTTTTTACTAGCACACTTAACAAAAAAACAAAAAAGGCTAAAGACATCTATTTGTCTTCAGCCTAACTAAACTTTAAAAGCCAAGTTAATCTATTTTCGGAATCAGTCTTGAGCTATGCCTAATAATTGTCATGCTCTTCATTTCCTGTCCGAAAGGGTCAGTATTAAATGAATCATTACTAAATGGAACTACCATATTAGTTGTATTCACATAATATCCTGATAAAACATAAACACTCGCTCTATTTAAAGGATATCTTTGAGTTTCAACCACTTGTTGAGATTTGGAACCTGCAATATCTTCTTTTACCTCTAAATAAATATAACTATTTGAATCCATATCTGTAAAAGAAGCTTTATCTACCATAAACTTGACAGAAACTCTATTATCAGGTACTGTCCCTCCTGGTATATTTACTACATCCTTACTACTCGAACATCCTAGCACAGCTATACTGACCAGAACTAATATTAATTTCAACATCCGTTTCATATCATTTCCCTCCTTGGAATAAGATTGCATTCTTTATAATTGTACATATATAGTATCGACTTACACTAACCAAACTTAAGTTTTTTTTGCTATATTTTACCTTTTTTCAATATAGAATTTTTAAATAATTTGAATCTTTTTATCATACTGAATCCATTGCTTATATTTCTTCACTATCCCTTAAAATCTCTGGTTTAATCTCGTAACTTTTATCTTACTAAACTTATCTAAAGGGTTTTGAGAAGACTTTTTGAGATGTAATACCCAATGGTTACTATAGTTAAAAATTTCTGGGAATAAGCTCTACCCTGTTTATATTTGATATTTAAACAACAATCTACCTTGATTTTTCATATTTATACTTATATTATTCAAGTCCCTATCTATTAAGTTACTACACTCACAAGTATATAACCTATTTGATACTTTGAAGTCTTCTTTTACCCTAACACAAATAGAACAAGTTTTACTTAATAGATAAAATTTATCTATCTTAACAAGTTGTTCTTCTCTTAGTTCAGCTTTATATTTAAGCATTGTAGTAAATATTCCTCACCCCTTATTAGATACATCTTAATCCTTGGTTTATACCTTTCATATTTAGGCTTTCAATTGAAATAGCATTGTATTTATTAACTAATTGGGTAGATAGTTTTTATAGAAAATCAAATTTTGAATTTTTGATTTTATAATGTATTTTTCCCACTTTACTTTTTTGTTTATACCAATTATTTGCAATTTTTTTTATTCAAAACAATTTTCTCTGTGGTTTAACAAGTTTAGATTCTAATATATGAAAAAATCTTTGATAATCACCTCTTTGCCTTTCAGATGTGACAAACAATTCCTTCATTAAAAAATCTAAACCTACTATTATCATTACTTAGAACTTTTATTGCTTCTTTTTCAAATTCAGTAATGATACTAATAAAATAAGCACCTGTTGGTACTTGATTAACTATAGCAGATGTTATTTTGTGATTTTAAAGTATTTGTTTATGAAATTTAGTTTTTAATAATCCTAGTTTTAGGAATTTTAAAATGTTCTTTTCAATTCTTATTAGTTTGGTAATATTTTTAATTATATGAAATTTGGTATTATTTTTTAGATTTGAATTTTGAATATTTAGCTCTTTTAGAAAAGAAGTTTTTAAAGATAGTATCTAAAGTTTTATATATCTTAATTAGGATATATTCTAAACTTAAAAGCTTTATTGTAGAACATATTAATTTTTTTGCAAGAATTTTAAAAGGAATGTTAGATTAAAACCCTTTTGATTCATCTCCTACCTAAATAAATAGGGGGGAGGCTTGAAACAATTTGGATAAATAGAAAAAAGGACTCCTTTTGGAGTCCATATATTATCCGTTTACTT
Source organism: uncultured Fusobacteriaceae bacterium (assembly GCA_964517235.1). GTDB lineage: Bacteria > Fusobacteriota > Fusobacteriia > Fusobacteriales > Fusobacteriaceae > CAZFBB01. The sequence goes on along the minus strand of CAZFBB010000063.1, from coordinate 13,411 downwards.
TTTCTGCTAAAGTTTTTCCAGCTTTAAATTTAACTACGTTTTTAGAAGGAATTAAGATTTCCTCTCCAGTTTTAGGATTTCTTCCCATTCTTTCTTTAGTTACTCTAGTTTCGAAAGTTCCCCATCCAATAAATTGAACATTCTCTCCTGCTGCTAATGTATCCTCAACAATAGTTAAGAAAGCTTCAAATTGGTTAGTTGCCTCTTTCTTTCCCAATCCTGTTCTTTCAGCATACTTTTCAATGAATTCCTTTTTAGTCATTAGTTTCCTCCTTAAATTACTTGTACCGAGTTAAGATTATACAGTACTTTCAAGGATTTGTCTAGTATTTATTCTAAGATTTCTTCTATATATACTAATTTTACACCACTATTTTCTATAGTTTCTTTAGTATTACGTAAAGCTTCTGCCATATTAGTGTGATAATGCCCTATAACCAAGGCTTTCCCTTTATTTTTAGCTATTTCCAATGAAGTAAGTATTTCTTTTTCAATATCAGCTACATCTCTACTATTATCTAAGAAATGATTACATTGAAAAGTTGGCATTCCAATTTCTCTTGCTACACTATAGCCCTTATTTCTTCTACTCGTATTAGAATCCACAAAATATAAGTCTTTATTACTTGCATATTGTAAAATTACTCTCATTTGTTCTTCATTTGATGTAAACTTTGATCCCATATGATTATTGAATCCTTTAACAGAGCCGACATTTTCAAGAGCTCTATCCAAATTATCAAATATTTCTTTAGGACTATATCTTTCGTAGAGCATTCCCTCAGTTCTATCATTAAGGGTAGAATTTGACCCTTCCATAGGCATATGTAAAATTGTTGTATGCCCTGCATTCCTTAATATATCTCCTGCTTCTCTTGATTTTGGTAAAAATGGTAAAATAGCAAAATTTACTTTCATTTCTAATTCATTAAAGGTATGTGCTGTTTTTGTATTCATTCCTACATCATCAATAAGTATAGCCAATTTAGGATAATAGTAGTATCTAAATTCATATGTAAACTTCACTTGATCACTGTCATCTATGAATTCTACTTTTTTGCCTTGTGGCTCAAACAAATCTTGTGAAACTGTATGGAAAAGTGTTGACTCTAATGAAAATATTTTCCCTTCTTCAACTTCAAATGTAAATACCCCATCTACTACTTTTAAATTTGTAATTAAATCTTCTTTGACAAATTTTTTAATTTCACCCTCTAATCTTTCAATTTCCATTTTTTCCCTAAGTAGAGTTTCATCAGCTTTTTTCCCATCTATATATATTTTTAATCCAAAGCCTATAATTAATAATAAAATAGCGATAATTCCCATAAGTATCTTTGTTAATTTGTTCATATAATTTCACTCCCTATCAATTATTTTGAATTAGGCCAATTATTCTCTCGCAAACTCCCTCTATTTCCATATTACTAGTATCTATTTCAACTGCATCATTAGCTTTTTTCAGAGGTGATTCTTCCCTTTCACTATCCATCTTGTCCCTTTTAATTATATCCTCAAGTACTTCCTCATAGTTTTGCTCTATGCCCTTTTCAGCAAAATCCTTTAATCTCCTTTTGGCTCTTTCTTCTGCTGAAGCATTTAAAAATATTTTTAAATTAGCATTTGGAAATACTACAGTACCTATATCTCTACCATCTAATATTACTTTTTTCCCTTTAGATATTTCTCTTTGTAAATCAACTAATTTTTCCCTCACTATTTTTATAGCTGCTACTTTAGAGACATTTTTAGTCACTTCTACTCCTCTTATCTCCTTGCTAACATCATTACTATTTAGATAAAATTTTTCCCCGTTAATATCTAATCTAGCATTTAAAAGCATCTTTTCAACATCTTTTACATTATCAAGATTAACATTATTATCAAGAGCATAAAAAGTAATCATTCTGTACATTGCTCCTGTATCAAGATATGTAAAACCAAGTTTTTTAGCAATAATTTTACTTATTGTACTCTTTCCACTACCTGCTGGTCCATCTATTGCTACTATATAATTTCCCATCTTATAAGCCCTTTCTATCTTCTTAAGCAAAGAGAAATCCACTCTTTATCTTCTTTTCTTTCAATTAACTTCAGTCCCAATTTTTGAGCTTTTTCTAAAACTTCTCTTTCTTTATCATTAATAATACCAGAAAGTATTACAAGTCCATCCTTTTCAACTACTTTCTCAAGTTGGTCAAGTAATAAAAGTATTACATCAGCAAGTATATTTGCTACTACTACAGAAAACTTCTTTTCTTCTACTACCTCAAGCAAATTCCCTGCAAATACTTTGGTTTTTTCTTCAGAAACTTTATTTAAAGTAAGGTTTTCTCTTGCTACTTCACAAGCATCTGGGTCTATATCTATTCCCCATATCTCTTTAGCCCCTAGCTTTTCAGCAGCTACCATAAGAATTCCAGAACCTGTTCCTACATCAATTACTCTATCGTCTTTTTTTAAATATTTTTCCATCATTTGTATACACAAATAAGTTGTTGGATGTGTTCCTGTACCAAAAGCTCTTCCCGGATCAAGTTCTATCATAAGTTCATCATCACTTGGTTTATACTCACGCCAAGTTGGCTTTATTACAAATTTATCACTTATTTTTTCTGTAAATACATATTTTTTCCAATTATCTTCATAATCGCTATTATCAAGTTCATAATAATCAATAGTATATATAAGATCATCCCTAATACCAAATACTTCAGAAAACCTTTCATTTATCATAATTTTTCTCTTTTCAGTATATGAGTTGTTAGGAAAATATGCACTTATTGCATATTCATTTGTTACAAAATCTTTTTCATTTTTATAGAAATCAAGAATATTTCTTTCCATAGGTTCATCTATCTTTACACCATTTATTCCAAATTCATAAAGTAAATTAATTATATCTCCCTTGGCAAGTTCAATATTATCAGCATCAAAGATTACTCTAAGTTCTATCAACTTCACCTTTTACCTCCACTGCATTTTTTATATAAACAAAAATTAATTGAAGAAAAATAAAAATACTAAAATATCCTATTCCTTCTATTAACAACTTATTTTCAACTTTTAATGAATGTATCAAAATAAAAAAAACAAACCATGCAAGGGGAATGAAATATGTTAGATACATGTAAAATAAACTTGTTAAATAATTTTTCATGTTAAACTGGAGGGTTCCAGGTAGAAGGTAGAAGTAGAAGTTATATTTGACTTCTTTCCTTCCTTTTTCTTCTTTAAACAACTCCTCTTCATTTATATTCAAAACTTCTAAACTACATTTTTTACAATAAAAAACCTTATCTGGATCTTTTGATATCACGTCAATTTCTTTTCCACACCTTACACAATCTCTCATTTTACTCTCCTATACTAAAAAATCTAATTCTTCAATACTCACATTTATTCTTTCTATACCAATTGCTAGACCATTATTGTCTATTTCTAATTCTAAACCATTAATTCTTGGCTCTCTATCAGCTACTTCAAATCTAGTTGGTAGAGAATTTAAAAACTTAGGTAGCACCGTCTCTACACTCATTCCTATAATACTATCATGAGCTCCAGTCATACCCACATCTGTTAAATATCCTGTTCCCTTAGGAAGTATTCTATTATCTGCAGTTTGTATATGAGTGTGTGTTCCATATACAAGACTAACTCTTCCATCTAAATAATATCCCATGGCTACCTTTTCAGAACTTGCTTCAGCATGAAAATCAACTATAATATTTTTAGTTTCTTTTTTCACTTCTTCAAGTATCTCTTCTATCCTATCAAAAGGTGAGTCTACTTCTGGCATAAATATTCTCCCTTGAATATTTATAACACCTACTTTTTTTCCACTCTTACTAGTCAAAATAATATATCCATTACCAGGAACTCCTTTAGGGTAATTAAGTGGTCTAAGTAATCTAAGTTCTTCATCTAAATACTCGTATATTTCTTTTTTATCCCAAATATGATTACCACTAGTTATAACATCTACACCCCACGAAAAGATTTCTTCTGCTATTTTTTTAGTAATCCCAAATCCACCTGCTGCATTTTCTCCATTTACTATTATAAAATCATAATGGTTTTTCTTTTTTACCAAAAACTCCTTCAAGCTGTTTCTGCCAGCTTTTCCCATTACATCTCCTATGATCAAAACTTTCATTTTTTTCCTTTCTATTTACCATTATTACATACAATTTTACCATAAATAACTAATTATTAACAGTATTTTATATTTTCTTACTGATACAATAAACATTATGAATTTACCATTTTATTAGTTCTTCTTAAAAACCTTATAAAACAATAAAGTATTCAAGTTTAATTATATATCTTAGAATATAATTATCTTAACATTTAAAAAAAACCCGACCATACTGAGGTCAGGTTGATTATTATTTCGCATATTCTACTGATCTTGTTTCTCTAACAACTGTAACTTTAATTTGACCTGGATATTGCATTCCCTCTTCAATCTTTTTAGCTACTTCTCTAGACATCACTGTTGCTTCATCATCATTTAATGATTCTGAATTTACAATAATTCTAAGTTCTCTACCTGCTTGTATAGCAAATGAGTTTTCAACACCATCAAATGAATTTGCAATAGTTTCCAATTGTTCTAATCTTTTCAGATAAGTTGATAGAGTTTCTCTTCTAGCACCTGGTCTAGATGCAGATATAGCATCTGCTGCTTGAACCAATACAGACTCAACACATGAAAATTCTACTTCTCCATGATGAGCAGCAACTCCATTTAATACTGCTGGTTTTTCTCCAAACTTCTTTAAGAAATCTGCCCCTAGTATAGCATGTGAACCATCTAAATCGTGGTCTAATGCTTTACCTATGTCATGTAATAACCCAGCTCTTTTAGCAAGATTTACATCACAACCAAGTTCTGATGCCATTACTCCTGCCAAATGTCCTACTTCTATCGAATGAGTTAATACATTTTGACCGTAACTTGTCCTATATCTTAATCTTCCTAAAACTTTAATTACTTCTTGGTGCATTCCAGTAATTCCAAGTTCTAGTAAAGCTTGTTCTCCCGCTTCGATTATAGCTTTGCTTACTTCTTTTTTAGACTTATTAACTGTATCTTCTATCTTAGCCGGATGGATTCTTCCATCTGTAATTAGTTTTTCTACTGTAAGTTTCGCTATTTCTCTTCTTACTCCATCAAAACTACTTAATACTACTGCTTCTGGAGTATCATCTATTATTACATCTACTCCTGTTAAAGCTTCTATAGCTCTTATATTTCTACCTTCTCTACCTATAATTCTACCCTTCATTTCATCATTTGGTAATTGAACTACAGATATAGTAGCATCTACTACATAATCAGAAGCAGCTTTAGATATCGCTGTAGATATGATACGTCTAGATAATCTATCCTTATCTTCTTCTAATTTTGATTCGTACTCTCTTATTGCTAAGGCACTTTCATGTACCAATTCATCTTTTAATTTATTAATTAAAATCTCTTTAGCTTCTGCTTTTGTTAATTCTGCAACTTTTTCAAGTTCGGCTTCCTGCTTTTCTTTTAAGACCTGCAATTCTCCTTTTGTTTTATCTAGAGCTTTATATTTATTTTCCAAGTCTTTTTCTCTTTGTTCAAACTTCTCAATTTTTCTATCAAGATTTTCCTCTTTTTTAAATAATCTTTGCTCATTTTTTTGAATTTCTATTCTTGATTCTTTTGCTTCTTTTTCTGCTTTTTCTCTTATTTTAAATGCTGTTTCTTTTGCTTTTATCTCAGCTTCTCTTACTACTCCTGAAGCTTCTTTTTTAGCGATTTCTACAATATTATTTGCTTCTATTTCAGCTTTTTTTAATTCAATTTTTTTATCATTAAGTTCGCTTATTTTCGTGTCAATTTTATTCTTTTTAAATAAAAGTGCACCAAAGACCATAACAACTAATATTGTAGAAGAAGCTATTATTGTATAATTCATAGTTCCTCCTTCTTTCCTATTATATATTCTCTGTCAACTAAGACTACTATATATTCTTCTACAATTTCAAAGGTCACAAGTTTATCTTCTATATTAGATACTCTTATTCTAGCAACTGGTATGGCTCTTGTAGCTAATTTTTCTCCTGTTTTATTATCATATATACCCGGAACAGCAGAGCTTATAGTAAAAGTATCTCCAATATTTAAGTTTCTTTCTCTAGTTATAACTCTTTTATCCATAGTAATTTCGCTACCGAATCTAGTAATTACTCTTACATAGACATTATTATCTTCTTGTTCATAATACATATTTTTAAGCTTTGCCCTTATTTCAGGTACGTGACTTATATCTTTCGATATTTCATATGCATCATCGAATTTTTTTTGAACATAATATAGATTAAATAAGTTAATCTTTATCTCTTCCAAATCTTCTAAACTTAAAGCTTTTCTAAAGTTATATTCTGCTAAATCAAAATTTTTATTATCTGCATATACCTGTCCAATTTTAAAATAGTATACATGATTTTCAGGATACACTCTAACTGCATCTTGCATCATAGACAAAGCATCTATAGTTTTATTTTCTTTAAGCATTTTTAAGGCTGCAAAGTAATAACTATCTGCTTTCGCTTTATCTGATTCAATTTTTGAAATATAGCCATTTTCTGGATATTTGTCACTTATTTTATCATACTCTTTATTAATAAATAAATATTCTAAGAATACCGATTTCAAAAGTTCTTTGTTATCCATATTATCATATACAGTTTCTAGAAGTTCTAACTCATCTTGTAACATCAAATAATTAAACAAGTCTTTTCTAGTTTTGTCATTAGTCTTTATAAGTTCATAAAAGAGCTTTGCAGCACTAGTTGTACTACCTTCTCCCTTTTTATAAACAAATTCAAAACTATCTTTCAACTCTACCTTAAATCTTTCACCTGTTTCATACCTTACTTTAAAATATAAAAGTTTTGCCTCTTCATAGTCTGGTACTTCATTTAAAACTTTTTCCAAACTAAAAGTAGCTTTTGTGTAATCTTTCTCAAAATAGAATTTTCTTGCATTTTGATATTCATCATAAATATTTATGGCAAATAGGTTGCTTATTAAAATTAAACTTGTTATTAAAACAAGAATTTTCTTACTCATTATATAATCACCACAATTTCTTTAAAATTCACCCAGTGCATCCTCTTCTGTTTCATAGATTTCGAATATTTCATCCAAACCAACCATTTCAAATATTGTAGCAATATGATTATTTAATTTGATAAGTTTAATATCCCCACCTTTTTCTCTTATCTCCTTCAGTCTTCCTCTTAATATTCCCATTGCTAATGAATTAATATGCACTAATCCATCAAAATCGATTACAAAACTCTTTTTTTCTAATTCTATTAGTTTCATCAATCTATCTTTTAATTGTGGAGCTACTAAAGCATCTAATTCACCATTTACTCTTAGTATTACAACTCCGTTTTTTTCTTCTTCAATTATTTCAAAGTTAGTTAACATTATTAATTTCCCTCCTCTATTCTTTTGTAAACTTTAATCATCAATCCCTTTTCTTTTTTTATTATTTCAAAATTATCTACCATACCTCTAACGATATTTAAGCCCATACCGCCCTCTTCTTTGCTATTCCCTTCTCCTTTAAACCCCTCTCCAAAGTCTTCTACTTCTACTACTACTTCATTATTAATCTTTTCAATTCGAACTGTTATCAAAAGGTTTTCTTCATCTGAGTAGCTATACCCATGTTCTATAGCATTTGTAGCTAATTCATCAACTACCGAAAGTAACTGGTATATAAACTTTTCTTTAACATTTCCAATTTCCAAATAGTTTTTTACAGTACTTCTTATTAATGATAGCAATTTCAAAGATGAAGGAACTTGTAGTGTAATACCATTCATTTGTTCACCTTACCTTCTCTCACTAAACTTTTCGATTCTCCAATTTCCATTTATATACTTTAACTCAAGATTAATATATATATTTTCTTCTAGATAGTTTATTACCATTAACATATTAACAGTTTCTTTATAAAACTCTCTCTTTCCAAAATATACTCTTGCAGTGGTGTAATTGTAGTTTTCTAAAGAGTTAAGTTTGATATTATTAATCAAACTTTTATTAAAGTATATTTTCAATTGTTCAATATTGCCATTGTAAATAACTTCTTTAGCAAAATCTTCTAACTCATTTAATTTAAATTTTTGTTCAAATCTTAAGTTTTTTTTCTCTTCTAATTTATTTCTTTCAACAAAATTTAAATTTTGATAGATTTCAAAAAGTTCTTCTGCTCCCTTTAAATCCCAAACATCTAGTTTTTTATCGATTTTTTTATATTCATCACTATAGTTCCATCTATAGTCCAAATTAGTACAAGAAGCAAAAAAAAACAAAAAAATCACTGATATTATTGTTCTTTTAATGAATACTCCCCCTTATAATTTAACTCTTATCATTTTAACACACTATGTCCAAATAAGCAAGCTAATATTGTTTTTTCAACAGATGCAGTATCTTTTCTTTGATTTGATTTTCCTCAATATGATCTAAATTGAACCACTCAATAGTTTTATCTCTTTTAAACCAAGTAAATTGTCTCTTGGCATACCTTCTACTCTCACGTTTTATCAAACTTTTTGCTTCCTCAAATGATATAGTTCCCTCAAAATATAAAAATAATTCTTTGTAACCAATTGCTTTTATCTTTTCTATTCCATCTCTATAATTTTCATAAACCCACTTTGCTTCTTCTAAAAGACCTTCATCAAACATTATATCTACTCTCTTATTTATTCTTTCATAAAGATTATCTCTATCCCTTTCGAGGGCAACATACAAAAATTCTACATTACTATCTTTTATATTCTCATTTGATAATTTCGAAAATTTTTCCCCTGTAATTTTATATACTTCCAAAGCTCTTTCTAACCTAACCCTATTATTTACATGAATTTTTTTAGCACTTTCTTTGTCAACTTCTTTTAGAATATTAAAAAGTTCTTCATTTGTAAACTTCTCCAACTCTCTTCTTATATTTTCATCACTTTTAGGAAGTTTAGAAAAACCTTTCACTATAGAATCTATATAAAGACCTGTCCCCCCTACAAGTATTACATTTTTATCTTCTTTTTCAAATTTATCTAATAAACAATTTACTTCTTTTGCAAAAGCACCTACACTGTATCTATCTGTTGGCCACACTACATCTATCATATAATGTGGTACTCCTTCCATCTCTTCTTCCTTTATTTTAGCTGTACCTATATCCATACCTTTATATACTTGCATAGAATCACATGATATAATTACCCCATCTAATTCTTTTGCTAACTTTATAGATAATGATGTTTTACCTACTCCTGTAGGTCCAGCAATTATTAAACCTTTCATTCTCACTCCTTAACTTCTATCTTTTCTATATTGTTGAGCACAATTTCAACAAGGTTAGGATCAAATTCTTCACCACTTTTTTTCTTTAGTTCAATAATATCAATCTTTTTTAAACTTGCTATATAAGTTGTTAAAGAAACTAACCTAGCTTCAAGTGGAATTTCCTCCCCCCTTAAGCCCCTTGCCAAACCTGTACCATCCCATCTCTCATGATGATATCTTATTATATTTTCTATAGTCTCAGGCAAATTCCTTTCTTTTGCCCAATTAAAACCTTCATTAACATGTTTACTTACTTTACTCATAGGTAAATCTTTTACGTTTTTTACTTTATTTCCAATCAATACCTCTTTTAACTTTTCTCCTTTAATCTTATAAAAGAAACATAATAGTTTTAATATCTTTTCTTCTCTTTCAAACTTTAGCTCAGCTTCACAACCAATTTGACTATAGGCATAGTCAATTAATTTTAGATATACTTTCTCTACTTTTTCATTTTTTTCTTTTTGAATATAAAAATATATAATAAGAGCAAATAAAATAACAAGAGAAACCATATGAACAAACCAAGGAAACTTTCTTTCTATTTCTCTATAACTTTCTTTTATTTCAACGTTGCTAGTCCATCTATTGACCAATTCTTGAGCATCGATTATGTTTATTGCTTTATTTATGATATTTACTAACTCCCTATTTGAGTCATTCACTACAAATCTTAATCCATAATGATTTTCATAAACATTTCCCAATCTAACTTTCACATTAGGATGTGATATAAATTGATTATTAAGAGCAAAATATGAATCAAAGTATACATCTATCTTTCCTTCTTCTACCCATTTTACCCCTTGATTAATACTTTCTACAAAAGTTATATCTACATTTACTAATGCAGTATTTAAAAAATTCTCCAAATAATAATTTGGTTTAATTCCTATTTTTTTCCCTTCTAAATCAATAAGACTACTTCCCTCTAAATAATCAGATTTTACTGCAGAAGCTAATTTTAAAGGAATAATTTCTTCACTTATATACATTTGTGGTATATCTATTACTTTATCAATGGCAAAAGGAATTAATTGTATTTGATTCGTTACTAATTTATCTCTCAAATCTCTAATATCATAATCTTGAGGTTTATATTCAAAGTGAAGACCTGTTATATAACTTACTTCAGATAAAAATTCTCCTATTAAACCACTAAATTCGCCAGATTCATCATAATATTCAAAAGGTTTATTATTTTTATTAATGGCAACATTTATATTTTTATTTTTTTCTATATATTCTTTCTCTTTTTCAGTCAGAGCCATTCTACTTATTACATATTCATGTTCTATCTTTTCACTAATACCCAAGTACTCTTCATCTATAAATTTTTTCAAGTAGGAATTTAATAAATTAATTTTTCTAATATCTTTACTATAAAATCTATATCTACCTGTATAAGGTGTAGGAAATTTTGACTTAACAAAATTTTTATAAACTTTATCTAAATCTTGAATATCAGTAAATATACCGTCAACTATATTATTATTCCAAAATAACAACTTCTCCCTTGAATTAATTAAAGGAAAAAAATCTGCCCCAACCTGATTGATTCTTTGGCTTAATTTTTCTACTAGTGGATCATAGGCTTCTACCCCTATAGTTGTCCCTTCTAACTTAGAAAAGTTATTCAAACCTTCTCTACTAGAATAGAAATAATATCTACCTTGCCCAAAAGAATCTGTGTAAAGTCTCTTTTTTTCGTAATCATCCAAAGTAAAGACAAAAGCATAATCAATTTCGTCATTTTCTATGCTAGAGTCAATATCATTATAAGATAACAAAACTAGGCTATATTCTATTCCTTCTCTTTTTTTTACATACTCAAAAAACTCTTTTATCTTTCCTTCAACTTGTCCATTTTCACCAATAAAATAGTATTTATCTTCCCTAAGAGCAAGACCAATTTTAATATCTCCATATAAAAACGTACTCAAAAATAAAATTGAAGCAATTATTTTTTTCATCTTATACCTCTTTATCTTTTGTATCTAAAGGTTTTCCTATCATCTACTATCTCTATCTCCACCTTAGCCAACCCTTGGTTTTTATCTACTATTTTTTCAAATGAACTTTAGAGACAAATCGATAATCCTTCCCTTTACAAAAGAACCTCTATCATTTATCTTTACTTTAACACTTTTTCCATCTTCTATATTAATAGCTTTTATTATAGTTCCCAATTTAAGAGTTTTATAAACTGCTCTTAACTTTTAAATACTATATTTTTCCCCACTAGCTATTAATTCCCCATGAAATTCTTTCCCACACCAACTTGCTATATTTTTCAGTTAATTTTTTAGTACTACTACAAGCTATCAATAATAATAGTAATAATACAATTATCTTTTTCATATTCACCTAATTTCCTTATAATAAATACATTTTACTGGATTAATACCAAAAAATCAAATAATATAAATCTAAAAATTAAATAATATTAAATAAATCATTAATTTTCAGGTTGAAAAAAAGATACATAATAGAAAATATTAATCTAAATTTAAAATATATCTAATGAGAATTATCTCTCAATTTTATATTTAACTAAAAAAATTCTTTTCAATTAAGTATATAAAAACTATTTTTTATAATTCTTTTTTTAATATTAATTCTTCTAAAAAACAACTTATATTTTTTCAATACAAATTTGTAAAATTCGAAAAATAAAGTATCTAAAGTATTTTTTAAAATAAATAATTAGCCTCTTTTACCCTTTTGAAAGAGACTTAGTTATTATTTTTTAAGCCTTTTTTAAAAGGTCTCCAAGATTTTACCAAAGCAATACCCTCATCCTAGTTAATTAATAATTTTTGAAGATTTCTTCCTTCACTTGCATTAAAATAAACAAAAAAAAAGACTGATTAAAAAATCAGCCTTAAAATCAATTTAAATTACATATCTTATAAAATTTCTCTTATTCTACAAATTCAAACTCATAATTTTCAATTCTCACAGTATCAAATTCTTCAATTCCAGCATTTCTAAGTTCTTTTTCTAAACCTAATTTATTTAATAAGTGTAAAAAGTTAATCATACCTTCATCTCCATTAAAGACATATGTATTAAATACATTATCTATTATCTTTCCACTTACGTTAAATACGTTATCTTCATCTATCTCAACAATCCAATCAGGTTTTTTATCTTCAAGAATCTTAAAGAAAGCTTCAATATCTTCTTCATCTTCTAAGGGCTCTCTCTCAATTCCATCAAGTAAGCTTTTTGTCTTATAAAGAATTTCTTTTAGACCATCATTAAACAATACTGAAATCGGATATATTTCCATATCTTTCTCTTCAATATACCTTTTAAATTCTTCGTAAGGTTCTTGGTCATATAACAAATCCATTTTGTTTGCTAAAACGATTTGTTTTTTTCCAGCTAGTTTTTTGCTAAATTTTTGTAATTCTTCATTTATTTTTTCAAAATCTTCAATTGGTGTTCTACCTTCCAATCCACTTACATCAACAATATGATATATCATTTTACACCTTTCAATATGTCTAAGGAATTTATCCCCAAGTCCCACACCTTCATGAGCTCCTTCTACTAATCCAGGTATATCAGCAATAACAAAAGACTTTTCCTCTTCTAATCTTACTAAACCTAATTTTGGAGCAAGAGTTGTAAAATGATAATTTGCAACTTTTGATTTTGCTGCACTAACTTTATTAATAAAACTAGATTTCCCTACGCTTGGATACCCAACAAGAGCAACATCAGCAAGTAATTTAAGCTCTAATTTTACCTTTAACTCTCTACCTTCTCTACCCTTTCCAGACATTTTTGGAGCTTTTCTTACAGAATTTTTAAAGTGTACATTTCCCAGTCCACCTCTTCCTCCTTGAATTAAAACCCTTTCTTCACCTAAAGTACTAAGGTCAAGTAACAAGGTACCTGTTTCAAAGTCTCTAACCATAGTTCCCAATGGAACTTTTATAATAAGATCTTCTCCTCTTTTTCCTGCACATCTTTTTTTAGCTCCATTTACTC
>CAZFBB010000062.1:0-16291 GCA_964517235.1 uncultured Fusobacteriaceae bacterium | reverse complement strand
TGGTAGATATATTAATGTCACATATACAATATATAAAACCATAAGTGTAACTGCCAAATATGTATACAACACAATAAGCCTCCTATTTTTTTATAATTTCAAGTATATCTTCTAAATTATAACCTCTCCTCATAAAGTATTCCACTTTTTTTCTGTAATCTTTTCCTTCTACCCTACAAAGCAACTTCCTAATCTCATTTTTTTCATCTTTAAAAAAGTTTTCTTCAGCAAAAACTCTATCAACTATACTTTTATCTATCCCTATTTGCCCCAATTCAAAATAAAGTCTACTCTTACCCATTTTCTTGCTCTGAATATATAACTTTGCATAACTATAATCATCAATGTATCCCTTTTCTTCAAAATTATTAATTACCTTTTCTACTATATTTTTATCTTTATATATCAATATTAATTTATTAAAGAGAACTTTTTTACTATATTCCCTTTGACTTATAAGTTTATATCCTTTTAACAAGCAAGACTCATATAAAAATTCTTTAAAAAGGTCAAAAGGAAGGTTTACACCCTCCTCTAATTTATATATTTTTATTAAATCATAGTTTACATCATAAGCTATACCGTTATCAAAATAAACTTTTACTTTACTTACCTTTTTTACCTTCAACTATCTCTTCTCCTTCTATTTCTACCGGAAAGAGTTTTTCTCTTACTTTAATTTCAATTTCATTTAAAAGATCTAAATCTTCCTCTAATTTAGCTCTAACATTTTCTCTACCTTGCCCAAGTCTTGTATCTCCATAACTAAACCATGCTCCAGATTTTGATACAATATCTTCTTTTATGGATAAATCTAATATTTCTCCTACTCTAGAAATTCCTTTTCCATACATAATTTCAAAATCAACTTCTTTAAATGGAGGTGCTACTTTATTCTTAGTTACTTTAACTCTAGTTTGATTACCAATTACATCTTCACCTTGTTTTATAGAACCAACTCTCTTTACTTCCATTCTAACTGATGAATAAAATTTAAGAGCTCTTCCACCAGTGGTTGTTGTCTGAGGTCCAAAACCAAAACCACCAATTTTTTCCCTAATTTGGTTGATAAAAACCATAGTTGTTTTTGATTTATTAAGACTTCCTGTTAGCTTTCTTAAAGCTTTAGACATAAGTCTAGCTTGAAGTCCCATTTGCTGATCTGACATTTCACCTTCAATTTCAGCTTTAGGAACAAGAGCTGCAACTGAATCTATTATTATACAATCTACCGCACCACTTCTAACTAACATATCTGCAATTTCAAGAGCTTGTTCTCCAGTATCTGGCTGTGAAATTAAAAGTTCATCTATATCTACACCTAAAGCTTTAGCATATTGAGGATCTAAAGCATGTTCAGCATCTATAAATGCAGCTATTCCACCAGCTTTTTGTGCTTCTGCCACTATATGTAAAGTTAACGTTGTTTTACCAGAACTTTCTGCTCCATATATTTCAACAACTCTACCTCTAGGAACTCCACCTATACCTAAAGCAGTATCTAAATTCAAACTTCCAGTTGAAACACTTTCTACTTGCATTTTTGTATTTGCTCCAAGTTTCATTATAGAACCTTCTCCAAAATCTTTTTGTATTTGTTTCAAAGCTAGTTCCAATGCCTTCTCTTTATTATCTTCTACTTTTTTTGTCGCCATTTTGCCCCCTTAGCTAAAAATTTCTTTTATTACTTTCATATCGTCTATTGCATACTTCCCTGAAAAAACTATATATGGTTTTTTAGGTTTTAACCTTGCTTTCACTTCTTCTTCAATAGTGTCTCCAACAATAAGGAAATCTATTTTTCTTAAAAATTCTTTTATATTATCAAATGACTTCAACTCTTTTCCGCCATATTTTACAAATTCTTTTACTTTCATCCTTTGAAATTGCCTTTGTATTACTACTTCTTCATCGTAATTTGCTCCAATAATTCCAACTACTTTATTCTTCATCTTTTTACCAAAATTCAATAATCTTAAACTTTGATTTATCCCAAAAGTAAATACTTCTATATTTAATTTTTCAAGTTCCTTATCTACTTCGTGATAATGGATATATGGAATAGCTATAAATTTTATTCCTTCTAATTCTTTTAATACTTTTTTTCTGTTATTAAGTATATCCTCTATTAATATTCCCTTAATATTCACTTGTGGCAACTCATTTTTTACCAAGTTAATAAAGTCAACTATAGAACTTTTATTACATTCTATTATTGCCATACTATCAATCTTTCCCTTTAATGATAAAAACCTTAAATGATGACTTTTAAAATAAACCATTCCCATTATTTCTTCATAGTTTATTCCTGATTCTATTCCTTCTCTCAAAACTCCTTCTATTTCTGCCAAAAATGAAATTTTATTTTTGTCTTTTTTATAACTTACAAAAGTACCTTTCCCCTTTAATGACCTTACATAACCTTCATCTTCTAAATCTTTATAAACTTTTGAAACAGTATTCTTATTTATTTGTAGAAACTCACCCAGTTGTCTAACTGTTGGTAGCTGAGCTTCATAAACTAGTACTTCATCCAGTATAAGTCCTTTAATTTGCTCCTTTAATTGTACATGGATAGTTAATGTACTATTTTTTGATACTTTTAATTCCATTTTTACTCCTTCAAATATAAAATATAATAAATTTTACTATATAGGTTATTTTTTTTCAAGAAGCTAATATTTTTTTAATTAATTTTGTAACAATGAGATTAAATTTTCTTTCCATAAATTAATTATATTTTTTCCAATTTATTTCGGACAAAAGAATTATACTATCTTTTTTTTTTAAAGTAAAGGTTTATTTTTCTCTCAATTATTCAAAATAAAAAAAGAAAAGAGCTTCGAGACTGAAGACGAATAAAATTTTCTTAAAAAGAAGTTTTATTTGTCTTTGATTTTAAGTGTACCTATATAAGAAATTTAGATTAAGTTAACGAAAGGAACATCAGGAATTTCAACTGTTTGAGCTCTTTAAGAGCGAGTTTTGAAATTTAGTGATTGTAGTGATTACTTAATCTTATTTCTTATATGAGTACTTAATTTTTACTGAATAAGGAAGACTTGTCTGACGTAAATTCAGTTATGTGCTCAAGACGTTGTGTTACTTTTGTATCAAGACAAATGTATCAAGACAAAAGTAATAATGTTTTTTCAAAAAACTAGTTGTTTGTCCTCAACCTAGCTTCTTTTTCACTAAAAAAATCTAAAAATCTTAATTTTCTATTGTTTTATAAGGGCTTATTTCCTATAGAATCAATAATTTTTAAAATTTCAAAAAAATAAATTTTTCAATAATTTTTTAAAGTTTTTTATTACTTTAAAATCTTAAGAATAAATTCCGTTCCTTTTCCTTCTTTACTAATTACCTTAATGTCTCCCGAGTATAAATCTATAATTTCTTTTACTAAAGAAAGTCCAAGACCAGTTCCTGCAACATTTGTTGTTCTTGCTTTATCTATACGATAAAACCTATTAAATATATTTTTAACTTCTTGTTCAGGCATACCTATTCCATTATCTTTTATGGAAAAACGTAGATACCTTCTACTCTCTTCTACTCCTACTTCTATGTATTTTTCCTCTTTATCATTATATATAATTGCATTTTCAATTAGGTTTTTTACTACTATCTTTATTTTTTCCTTATCCAAATTTACAAAACCATCTTTACTAAACATATTTTCTTTAAAGGACACCTTTATATTTTGTCCATTAATAATACTAGTCATTCCTTCTAAAACCTCATCAAATAAAGCTTTTATATTAGTGGGATATTTACTTAATACTTTAGAGTTTTCTAATTTTTGTAAATTTAAAAAATCTCCTATTACATTTTCCATCTTTTCTATATTTTTTTGAACAACTCTTAAAAAAGATTTTTGCATCTCCTTATTTTCCTCTTCTTCAACAGCAATAAGATAGCCTTTTATATTTGTAAGGGGAGTTTTTAATTCATGACTAATATTTGAGATAAATTTCTTTTCTATCTTAGCCATCTCTTTACTTTGTGTTATGTCCTTAACAGTTACTATATATTTTTCCGATTCCTTTAGATATCTTCCCTTTACAAAGTAGGTTTTCCTATTTTCATTTATAAATACTTCTTTAGTTATTTCTCTATTACCATTTACTATTTCATTTACAAAATCTATTAATTCTTTATACTTTATCTTTTCATAAAATTTTTCACTACTATATTCATTAAAAAAATTATACCTTGCTTCTCTATTACATGATTTTATAGTTCCTTCTCTATCTAAAAGTAAAATACCTATGTCTATAGAAGAGATTAATTTCTGTAGTTTTTCCTTTTCTTCATTTAGTCTTTCTATATTTTCTAGGTTTTTATTTTGCCAATCTTTTATTACATGCCAAAACTCCAATAAATCTTTATCTTCTTCCAAATACATCTCTTTTGCTTCTTTGCCACTTTCTATTACTTTTCTCATATGATTTAGTTTATCAAAATAATATTTTCTAAGTATTTTTTTATAAGTAACAAAAAGAATAATATTAAGTATTAAAAAACTAATTATCCTACTGAATACTGTTAATCTAATTTTTTTATCTATTTCCGAGTATTTTTCTGCAACACGTATAACTATATTTTCATAAAGGGTTGAGTAATAGATAAGGGTATCTTGTACAGTTGTACTAAACCTTACTTCAAAACCTTCATTATTATTAAGAGCTTCTTTTACTTCTGCTCTATACTTGTGTGACTCGGCTGTATTTGATGCTGTATCAAATAATACAAACCCATCATCTCTTATTAATGTTACTCTATTTGAACTCAAAAATTGCAGAGGCTCTAATTTATCTAAGCCCTCCAAAATCAAATAATTTCTTACTACTTCACTATTTCCCTTTAACTGATTTTTTATAAGATCTAAAGTATCATTTTTAAATTTTATTCCATCTATTGTTACAAATGTTGCTTGAATAATAAAGATTATAACAAAGATGATTAATTCCCTTCTTCTAATCTGTACCCAACTCCTTTTATAGTTTTTATATAAGGGCTTATACTTTTTATTTTTTCCCTTATTTTTCCTATATATACATCAACTGACCTATCTCCAGAATAATAATTACTATTCCAAACCCTATTTAATATCTTCTCTCGACTGAGTACTATACCTTTGTTTTCAATCAAATATAATAACAGGTCAAATTCTTTCTTACTCAAAACTTTTTCTTTTTCATCTTCAGTAACTTCATATTTATCTCTATCTATCTTAATATTTCTGTAATTAAGAATTAAATTTTCTTTTTTTTCATATCTTTTAACTATTTTTTTTATACGCAATAGTAATTCCCTCGGATCAAAGGGTTTTTTCATATAATCATCTGCACCTGTATCTAACCCCTTTAATACATCTTCGACTTCCGTTTTTGCAGTGAGCATTATAATATATGGATTTCCATATTTTTCCGGCATAGTTCTTACCATATCTGTAAAGCTCATCCCATCTAAATTAGGAAGCATCAAATCTAGCACAATCAAATGAGGCTCAAACTTGCCTAATATTTTTAATCCATCTAAGCCATTATCACACACTTCTACTTCATAATCTTCCTTTTTTAAAAAGTATGCTATAAGTGTTCTTATTTCTGGATCATCTTCTATAACTAATATTCTCATATATCCCCCTATCTTCTAATTTTGATGTCTTATATCTTCTCCCTTAGAGATATAAATATAAGCTTCTGCCAAATTCTCTATTAAATCTGCTATTCTCTCTATTTTTTGGGCTATAATAATATTATTAACCCCTGTAAAAGTTAATTCCTTATCTTCATATATCTTTTCAATAGCTACTTTTATGCTATCGTCCCTAAGCTCATCTACCTCTTCATCTAAACCAAGTATTAGATAAGTATTATCTATTTTTTTTTCTATAAATGCATCTTTAAAAAGTTTAAAGATATAAATAACTTTATCAACTAATTTAGATAAATGAGTTATATCTTTATTTTTACCCAAACCTTCTTTATACAGAGCTTTTATTCTCTTTCCTATGCCTAAAGTCAAATCAGATATCCTTTCAAGGTCTGTTGTAAATTCCTGTATCTTTAACAAATACCTCAGATTACCAGCTGTTGGTTGAAATCTAGCAATAGAGTTGATTATTAATTCATCTATTGTCAGTTCTAAGTCATCTACTTCTTCTTCTATAATCTTACATTCACCATATAAACTTTTATCAAAATCCTTTTTTACAATAAGACTTTTAACTATCTCTAATGAACGTTCAACTCTAATTAATACTTCAATTATATCTTTATCTATAATATCCAAGTTTTCTACTAAACTCTTCATCTTCCCTCCTATTATACCATTAAATTTTAGTTTTTTACTTTTATATCTTAGTTAAAAGATTTTACCCAAACTTTCCAGTAATATAATCTTCTGTTTTTTTATTACTTGGATTAGTAAATATTTTGTCTGTAGTATTATACTCTTCTAATACTCCTTGGTAAAAGAAACCTGTATAATCAGATATTCTAGCTGCTTGTTGCATATTGTGTGTAACAATAATAATAGTATATTCTTTTTGTAATTTCCTTATTAACTCTTCTATCTTCAATGTAGATATTGGATCTAAAGCACTTGTTGGTTCATCCATAAGTAATATTTCTGGTTTTACTGCTATTGCCCTTGCTATGCAAAGTCTTTGTTGTTGACCTCCACTTAATGATAAAGCTGATTTATGTAATTTATCCTTTACTTCATCCCAAAGAGCTACTGCTTTTAGTGAATTTTCCACTATCTCCATCAATTCGTTTTTGTCCCTTTCACCATGTAATTTTGGACCATATACAATATTTTCATAGATAGTTTTTGGAAAAGGATTTGGTCTTTGAAATACCATTCCAACTTTTTTCCTAAGACTAACCATATCATACCCTTTATCAAAAATATTTTCATTATCAAGTGCTATTTTCCCTTGATATTTCACTCCACTTATAAGATCATTCATTCTATTTATACTTCTAAGAAAAGTTGATTTCCCACAACCACTAGGACCAATAAGTGCTGTTGTTTTATTTTTTTCTATAGTCATATTTATATTACTTAATGCTTTGAAATCGCCGTAAAAAAAATCAAAATCTTCTACTTTCAATCTAATATCCACAATAATCCTCCTAAATTCTATTTTTAAATTTATATCTAATAAATGCACCTGTAAGGTTAAAACCAACTGTTATAAATACTAATACAAATAATGTTCCTTCCATTACTTCCTTTGGCATATTCGGTACTTGTGTTGCTATTACATATAAATGATATGGTAAAGCCATTACCTGATCCCATATTGATGCTGGAAGAAATGGGAGGTAGAAGGCTGCTACAGTAAATATTATAGGCGCTGTTTCTCCTGCTGCTCTACTTATACTTAGTATTACACCTGTTAATATTCCCGGCAATGCTGCTGGCAATACTACCTTCCAAGTCGTTTCCCATTTGGTAGCTCCTAGAGCCAAGCTTGCTTGTCTAAGATCACTAGGTAAAGCTATTAACGCTTCTCTAGTAGCTGTTATTATTACTGGTAGACACATAACTCCCAATGTCAGTGAACCTGCTATTATACTAGACCCTAATTGCAATCCTATTACGAAAAAAGCCATTCCAAACAAGCCATAAACTATACTTGGAATTCCAGCTAAATTAACTATAGTTAAATTAATTATTCTTCTTAAAAAATTATCTTTAGAGTACTCAACTAAAAAAACACCTGTTAATATACCAAAAGGTACTGCTACTATTATTGTTCCCAAAGTTAATACAATAGTTCCAACTATACTAGGAAATATTCCACCTTCTCTCATTCCATTTTGTGGCATTTCAGTTAAAAAATTATATGACATAGCAGGTATTCCCTTTGCGACTATATAAACAAGTATTAATACAACTGGTAAAATAGAAAGGATTCCTATGCTTTTTATGATTCCTTCTATTATCTTTTCACCTCTACCTTTTAATATACCCTTTACTTTTATCTCTCCTATTTCTTTAACATATTCTCTACTCATATCCATTTATCTCCCTGCCCTTCTACTTTTCTGAATAAAATAATCGCCTAGTGTATTTGTTATAAAACTAATAATAAACAGTACCAAACCAATGGCAAATAATGAAAAATAATGATTACTACCTTGGACTACTTCACCCATTTCTGCTGCAATTGTTGCAGTCATTGTTCTTACTGGAGATAAAAAGGTAGCTCTCAAATTTGGCGAGTTTCCTGTTACCATTAGTACTGTCATTGTTTCTCCTACAATACGACCAAAACCTAGCATAATCCCAGCAAATATTCCTGGAAAAGCAGCAGGTAATAATACTTTCACTATTGTTTCAAGCTTATTTGCTCCAAGAGCCAAACTTGCCTGTTTATATGATTTATCCAAAGCTTTTAAGGAATCATCTGCCATACTTATCATTGTTGGCATAGCCATAAAAGCAAGCATTACTCCACCAGTAAGAGCTGTTAAACCTGTAGGTAGATTGAACAAATCTTTTATAGGTCCTGATAATACATAAAGTCCTATATACCCAAGAGCTACTGACGGAAGAGCTGACATTGTTTCTATTGTAATTTTTAGTATTTCTCTAGTTCTAGGTTTAGCATATTCTGCTATATAGATTGCTGTTATAATACTTAAAGGAACCGATATTCCCAGAGCAACTACAGTGACCCACAAAGTTCCCGTAAAAAGTGGAAGCAAACCATAAATCTCTGATAAACTTATCCATACTTTTCCCAAGAAAAAATCTTTTGGACTAACATGACCAAAGAATTTTAAACTATTTGTAAAAACAAACATAAAAATCATAAAAACCAATAATATATTAAAGCCAGCAATAGTGAATATTGTACCCTTCATTGTCTTATCTTTTATTTTTCTAATATCCATATTCCCTCCATTTACAGTTCCTTTACTCTAATTAATATTTCTAGACCATTATAAATAAGAATTGTAAAAACAATATAAATCTAGTGTAAACAAAATGTAAATATTTTTACATAAGTACTATCAACTAGCTAATTGAAATACTAATAAATTAATTCTATTTTATTCCTAAAAATGATATTATCTAAATATGAGTTCTATTAAAATATCTTATTAGGAGGTCACAATGAAAGATAAAATTGCTGAAAAACTTAAAAATACAAATTTAGCGCCTTTTCTCTTTATCGGATCTGGTTTTTCAAAACGATACTTGAATTCTGAAGATTGGTATGGATTATTAAAGCTTTTTTCTATGAAAGCTACAGAAAATGAATTTGATATCAACCTATACCATGAAGAAGCAAAGAAAAATAACAAATATGGAATAATGCCTAAAATTGCTTCTCTTTTAGAAGAAAGATTTAATTATTCTTATTTCACAAAAGAAAAGTTTGAAGAAAATAGAATAAAGAACCTCGAACTAATTCAAAATGGAAATTCCCCTTTTAAAATTGAATTGGCTGAACATTTTAAGAAGAATAATTACAATGTAGAAAACGAAGAAATAAAGAAATTGAAAAAATTAGCCATAAGAAATGTTGCTGGAGTAATTACAACAAATTATGATAATTTAATCGAATCAATTTTTGCTGGATTTGAAACTTATGTTGGTCAAGATGAATTATTATTTAAACATTCCTATGAAACTGGTGAAATATACAAAATACACGGATGTTCCTCAAAACCCAATAGTATAGTTATAACTGAGGAAGATTACCATGAATTTACTACAAAAAAAGATTATTTGGTTGCCAAACTTCTTACTATATTTATTGAACACCCTATTATCTTTTTAGGTTATTCTATTTCTGATTTGAATATACAAAGTATTTTTTCATCTATCGCCAATTCCTTATCTAACGACAATTTAAAAATTTTGAAAGAAAGGTTAATTTTCGTTGAATGGAATAATATTCCTAATACTTTAGAAGTTAGTTCTCATACCATTCAATTTGGTCACAAGAATATTGAAATGACTAAATTAGTATTAAATGATTTTAACATATTATATGATGTACTATTAGAACATAAGCCGAAATATAATCCAAAAGTTCTTAGAGCATTAAAAAAAGATATATATGAAATGGTTTATGATCTAGAGGCAAAAGAAAAAGTTAAAGTTATCGGATTTTTTGAATCAGATGATTATAATAATATCGAAACTGTTATGGGAGTTGGAGTCTTTAAAGATTTAGGTCAAATTGGATATAGTGCAATAAAAATCGAAGAATTATATAGAGATATTGTCCTAGATGACAAATGCTTTGAAAGTAAGTCTTTAATTAACTTAAGACTACCAGAATTATTAAAGCAGAATTCAGCTGGTATTCCTCTTTATAAATATATTAAAAATTACAGCGATTCTCTACCTAAAAAAATAAATAATTTAATAGAAAAAAATAATTCTCTTGATTCATTCCTTAACAAGTCTATCAGAAAAAATATGCTAAAACAAAGACAAAAGATAAAATCTTTATCAATCAAGGCGCTTTCAGAAAAATATGGCACATTTGAAGCTTTTAAGTATATTCCTTATCTCAAAGAAGATGAAATAGATCTGGAAGAACTAAGAATATACCTAACTACGTTAATAAAAGAATTACCAAATAATTTTGAAGGCTTGAATGGAAAAACTGAATTAAAAAGAGTTATAAGAATTTATGATTTCCTAAAATTTAAGTAAATTAAAAATATCCTCGGTACAATTTATTCTGCCAGTAGACAAAGTCTCATCTACCTGAATAACGTTCCAGGATATTTTTTAAACAGACCACCTTTACACATAGCTTCAAAAATTGAAACTACGCCCCAGTATCTAGCTTTAGTATACTATATTCAAAGTTTAAAAGTCAATTTTTTTTGCTTATTTCAATTTATATACTCTTCCTTCATAAGGTCTTATCTTTTTATCTTCGTCTCCATAGTTACTATTAATAAGTTCATACTTTGAAAAATCCATATCATATTCCACTTCTACTCCATAAAAATCACACAAAACTAAAACTTCCTCATTTATATATTTACGTTTATATACATATAAGTTTGGATGGTTCATGTCTACTATTTCATAAGTTCCATAACATATAACATCTAAATTTTTTCTAATTTTTAACAATTTTTTATAGTGGTAAAAAATTGAATTTTTATCCTCCAAAGCTTTTTTAACATTAATTTCTTTATATCTATCGCATACTTTAATCCATGGTTTCCCTTTGGTAAATCCAGCATTTTCTTCTGTATTCCACTGCATAGGAGTTCTGCTATTATCCCTAGATTTTTCCTGTAGGACTTTTAAAACATCTTCAGTAAAAGTTCCCTTAACTGATTTTAATTTTTCTATTTCTTCTACTTTTGCCTTCTCTTCCTTTTTTAATACAAACCTCCATTACACAGTGGCTTACTGCTACAATATTTTCTTTGCCTCCTACAAGTTCCAAGAGCTTTTTTACTTCATCCTTTGAAAAATTAGCCATCTCAACCCCCTTTGAAATTTTCAGAAATAATTCTATATAAGTTTTATCATTTTGGGAACATTCCCAATTTTGTTTAAAAAAATATTAACAGTATGGATTTGCCACATTTTTTTAGTTTTGTCAATATTTTTGTGTTTTTTTCGAAACTTTTGTAAAGAAACCTTTCAGTAAAATTATTTCTATTCTTACCTTACAATAAGGGTATATTTCATAATATATCTTTCTTCTACTCCTTCTTTACTTAACAATTTAAATATTCCTTCTCCTGCTCTTTTTCCCGCTTGTTTATATGATAAATTTACACTTATATGTTTATCAAAAAGGAAATTTAACAAATCGTTATTCCCCACACCACTAACTGCAATATTAACAATTCCTTCTTTGGCAAGATACTTACGCACTCCTAAAGCTAGGTTATCTGTGGCACACACTATAGCTTCTACTTCCTTATCAACTAATTCCTTGGTTAAACTGTATGCTTTTTTATATGAAAAATCTCCAAAAACACTTATGTTTTCCATATTTTTACTTAAAACAAAGTCTTCGTAGGCTCTGTAACGATTAAGACCTGTTGTTTTATCTTTAAGGTCAATTCCCATAAATCCAATTTTTCTATAATTTTGATTATAAAAATAATTTACTACTTTTTCTATTGCACCATAATCATCGTAAGATATACTAGCAAAACCTTCTACTTCTTGAGCCAACATTACAACAGGAATTTTAGTTTTTTTTAGGTAACTATAATCTATTCCACTTATAGCAAAAATTATTATTCCTTCTACTTTTTTATTTACAAAAACTTCTACATGTTCTCTTGTTTTTTTTTCGTCTAAAAGAGATTCTACAAGTACCACATCATACCCTTTACTATAAATTACTTCAAGCATTCCTCTTAGTGCTCTTATTTCAAATGGTGAATCTAAACGACTAGTGATAATACCTATTACACGACTATTATTCGACCTCATTCCACGGGCGCTTGCAGATGGTGTATAATTCATTTCCTTTATAACTTCTAATATTTTTTTTCTAGTTTCTTCCTTCACATTTTCATCATTGTTAAGAACACGAGAAACAGTTGATTTTCCCACTCCATCTTTTTTTGCCACATCAAAAATAGTTATCTTTTTCATAGCCCACCTCATGCAATTTTCTAATATTATCTCACTCTAAGTCCATTTACTTTACAAGATTTTTCTTTTTGAACATTAAAATTTTCTTGCTATTTATTGCAACAAGAATTCTTTATTTCATTTGATTTTACTATAAATAGGAAGAAAAAATGAGGATTTTTATTCATTCTCATTTTCTTTTTTATACTCTAATCCTTTTTTTATCATATATCCTATTAAAACTATTCCCAAAGCTGTTAAGAGCCCTATTAGCCCATAAGTTACAATAATTTCTGCATTATTACTTATATTACTCTTTAGAAAGTCTAATTCAAATTTAGAAAGCAACCCTACTAAAAATGTTTGACAAAAAGTAGTCAAGGCATAGTATTTTATTAATCTAAAGTTTTTTTCTGTAAAAATCTCCATATGTTTCAGATTATAAAATAACTTAGCTGATAAATAACTATAAACTGCGCAACTTAAAACAATTACTAAATTACTAAGGGCTATACTTTTAGGTAAAGCTATTTCTTTTATTAATTCAAATGAAACTCCTTCATAGTCATAATTTGTAATTAATTCCGCCCTCAAAAAATCATCTAACTGTGATAAAAACTAACATAAATGAACAAATAAATAAAACAACTGTTGTTCCATGTAATACACTTAATATTGATTTTTTACCAAATGCTTTCATTTTTCCCTCCTTCAATTGATTTAAAATATTTTTTTTGTTTATTGGTATATTAAAAGACACTATATCGTCGTTGCTTTGTTAAGTTTTTTTATTGATATTCAATAAAAATATATTTTTTACCAATAAAAAATAGGTATGATTTCACACCTATCAAATATATAATATAAATAAGAAAAAAATTATTTGAATCAAAATTTTCCCAGACTATTGAAATATGTAAAATAAAAATTATTGTTAAAATTATCCTATTTTTTACCCTCTATTTCTTTTACCAAATCTATCAAATATGCTTTTACTTCATCTTTTATTTCTTTATGTCTTAGACCAAATTCAACATTCGCTTTTAGCAAACCAAGTTTATTTCCTATATCATACCTTTTTCCATCAAATTTATATCCTAATACTTTATCTCCATTATTAACCATTGTAAGAATAGCATCTGTAAGTTGTACTTCTCCGCCTTTTCCTGCTTTTGTATTTTCCAAATATGAAAAGATTTGTGGTTCAAGTATATATCTCCCTAAACATGCCAAATTAGATGGTGCATCTTCAACATTAGGTTTTTCAACGAATCCTTCTACCTTCACCGTTTTACTATCAAACTCCTTACCAATATCAATAATGCCATATTTATTAGTATCTTCCAAAGGCACTTCTTGTACTCCTATTATCGACCCACCTTGATATTTTTCCCTAACCTCTAGCATTTGTTGAACTGCTGGTTTTTTAGAATATACTATATCATCACCTAATACTACCACAAAAGGTTCATTTCCTATATGATGCCTTGCAGAAAGTACTGCATGACCTAAACCCTTTGCTTCACCTTGTCTAATAAAATAAATATTAGCCATTTCGCTAATCTCCCTTACTGATTTTAGTAGTTTCTCTTTACCCTTTTTCCCCAAAGTATCTTCAAGTTCATAAGAATAATCAAAATGATCTTCCAAAGCATATTTATTTCTTCCTGTAATAATAGTTATATTATCAATACCAGACTTAATAAGTTCTTCTACAATATATTGAATACTAGGAGTATCTACAACTGTGAGCATCTCTTTTGGTTGTGCTTTTGTAGCTGGTAACACACGGGTTCCTAACCCTGCTGCTGGAATGACTGCTTTATTGATTTTCATAATACCACCTTCTCAATTCAACTTTTATATACTATTCCAACTTTTTTTTATTTTCATTTATTTCTTTTGGATTTTCTATATAGAAACAAATAGTTATATCTTTGCAAATTAAAAAATTCTTGTCTAAATAATTTTTTAACTTTAAACAATTAATAAAATAATTAAATTTTTACATCTGCTACAATCTCCTTAACACTAAAAAAAAGAAGGCCACATGCCTTCTTTTACTCTTCTGTTATTTCTTCTTCATCATCAATTGCTTCTTCTAGATTTTGCTTAACTTTTACAATAGAAACAACTTTTTCAGAATTACTTACTCTCATTACTTTTACTCCCTGAGTATTTCTTCCTATTTGCGAAATAGACTCAATTGGGGTTCGAATAACAATTCCTTCACTTGTAATTGCCATTAACTCTTCATCAAGTTCAACTACTTTAACTTCTACTACATCTCCAATCTTAGGACTTACTTTGATATTAATAACACCTTTTCCACCTCTAGATTGTAATGGATAATCTTCTACTTTAGTTCTCTTACCATATCCTTTTTCCGTAATAGTTAAGATATCTAGTTCTCCATCATTGATTATTCCACCAGATACTACTTCATCACTTGTTCTAAGGGTAATTGCTTTTACTCCTGATGCATTTCTCCCCATACTTCTAATATTTGCATGTGGGAATCTAATTGAATACCCAGCTTTTGTAGCTACAAATATTTCACTATTATCATTTTGAATTAAGTCTACATAATTAAGATCATCTGAGTCATCAAGTTTTATTGCTATAATTCCCGATTTGTTCATATTCTTAAATAGACTTAGGTTAGTTTTCTTAGCTCTACCAAGTCTAGACAAGAAAAATACTTCATCTGCTTCAGAAAAGTCTTTTACTTTTATGATTCTTCTAACTCTTTCATCTTTGTCTAAGTTGATTAAGTTCTCAATTAATCTTCCCCTAGCTTGTTTACTTGATTCAGGAATTTCATATACTTTCAGGCTATATGCTTTTCCTTTATCTGTAAATATCATGAGAGTTTCAAGAGTAGAAGCTGTATACATACTTTCTACAAAATCTCCCTCAATAGTGTTTTGAGTTGAAATTCCTTTTCCACCTCTTTTTTGTGCTTTATACGTATTAAGAGCCATACGTTTTATGTATCCTTTATTTGTAAGAGTTACTATAACTTTTTCATCTTTGATAAGATCTTCAATATTTATCTCCCTCTTATCATCTTCAATTATAGTCCTTCTTTCATCACCATATTTTTCTCTTAATTCTTCTAATTCTCCTTTGATTATTCCATAAACCCTATCTGGATTTGCTAAAATATCTTTCAATTCAGTTATAAAAACTATTAACTCATTGTATTCTGATTCAATTTTTTCTCTTTCAAGTCCAGTTAATCTTTGAAGTTTCATGTCTAATATTGCTCTAGCTTGAACATCTGTAAAATTCCAAGTTTCCATTAAAACTTCTTTTGCACTATTTCCATCAGCTGATGCTCTAATTTTTTCAATTATCTCATCAATACTGTCAAGTGCTACTCTAAATCCTTCTAATATATGAGCTCTTTTTTCAGCTTTGCTTAATTCAAATTTAGTTCTTCTTGTGACTACATCAAATCTATGATTTAAATAATGATTTAAAACTTCTTTTAAATTAAGAACCTTTGGCACATTATTAACTAATGCTAACATTATTATTCCAAATGTATTTTCTAAATCAGTATATTTGTATAATTTATTTAAAACCAAATCAGGCTCTTCATTTCTCTTTAATTCAATAACTACTCTTATACCATTTCTATCTGATTCATCTCTAAGATCTGATATACCATTTATCTTCT
>CAZFBB010000061.1:0-16372 GCA_964517235.1 uncultured Fusobacteriaceae bacterium | reverse complement strand
AGCAGCATCTTTTTTCATTTCAGTATTTTCTAATTTTTTACCAGAAACTTCCAATTCATATTTTAATGAATCTAACTGATTTTGTAACTCCTCATTTTCAGCTACAGTTTTTTCCAATTCAGCTCTTCTCGCTTCTAACTCATCAGATAATTCTGAATTTTTTGATTCCTGAGCAACTAGGTTATCTTGAGCCACTGTTAATTCCTCTTGAGCTTTTTTAAGATCCTCTTGTAATTTTGTATCTCCACCACAAGCAGTAAATGTTAGCAAAGAAGTTGCTACCAAAGCTCCAATTAATAATTTTTTCATTTAGAACCTCCTTTAAAT
This sequence comes from uncultured Fusobacteriaceae bacterium, assembly GCA_964517235.1. Taxonomy (GTDB): domain Bacteria; phylum Fusobacteriota; class Fusobacteriia; order Fusobacteriales; family Fusobacteriaceae; genus CAZFBB01. The sequence continues at coordinate 16,045 of CAZFBB010000061.1, read as the reverse complement.
ATTAATTTTTATACCACAAGACTTTTTGAATATCTTATGATATACTATCATAATAACAAATAGACTACAATCCTAGTATACCATATTTTAATTGTAGTTAAAATATTTTTTATAAAAAAAAGGGGGAAAAATGAGAAGTCATTTAGATTTTACAATAAAAGTCTTAGAAGAATTATTACATATACCAAGTCCATCAGGGGATACAAGCAAAGCGATTGCTTATGTAGAACATATGTTTAGAGAGATGGGAATAGAAACTAATTTAACTACAAAAAATGCTCTTATCGCTACTTTAAAAGGAAAAGTTTCTGAGAAAAACAAAGTAATCTCTGCTCATGTAGATACTTTGGGAGCTATGGTAAAAAAAATAAAATCAAATGGAAGATTGACTCTTACTCAAATTGGTAGTTATGCATGGAATGTTGTCGATGGAGAAAACTGTACAATAACTACTTTAGATGGTAAAAAATATACGGGAACTATCCTATTCGAAAAAACATCTGTACATAACTATGGAGGAGCTCCAAAAGATGATAAAAGAACAGATGAAAATATGGAAATTAGAATAGATGAAATAGTGGAAAATAAAGAAGACGTAGAATTATTAGGAATTAATGTAGGAGATTTCGTTTCTTTTGAAACAAGAACAGTAGTAACAGATAGTGGATTTATAAAATCTCGTTTTTTAGATGACAAAGCTTGCGTAGCTTTGATACTAGGTGTTGCAAAATATTTTATTGATAATAATATTAGACCTAAATATGATATTAAATTTTTAATTAGTAACTATGAAGAAGTAGGGCATGGAGCAAGCTATTTACCCGAAGGTGCATTTCAAATGTTAGCTGTTGATATGGCTTCACCAGGTATAGGTCAAAATTCAGATGAAAGAGCAGTAACTATCTGTGCTAAAGATAGTAGTGGACCATATGATTTTCAAATGAGAAAAAGATTAATAGAATTATCTAAAGAAGAAAATATTAATTATAAAATAGACATATATAAGTATTATGGATCAGATGCAAGTGCTGCTGTTAAAGCAGGAAATCTAGTCCAACATGGATTAATAGGTCCTGGTATTGATGCCAGTCACGCCTATGAAAGAACTCACAATGACGGATTATTGGAAACTATGAAGTTATTAAAAGCTTACATAAAAGACTAAAAGAGGAAAAGTAGAGTGCATACTAGTGTCGCGGCGATACTTATGATAAAAAATCCAGCATTAGCTGGATTTTTTTAAAATTGACTATCATCTATACTATCTAACTTTTCTTTAACAAACTTCATAAGATTATCCATTAACCCTTCTTTAAACGGAGACTCTAAATTTGCTTCTTCTACTAATTTTAAAAATGATTTACTTCCTCCAAGTTTACACAGTTTTAGATAATCTTGCCATGTTTCTTCCCTATTTTTAAAAGATTTTTTATAAAATTGAAGGGCACAAATCTGTGCTAGAGTATAGTCAATATAATAAAATGGGTCAGAAAAAATATGCCCTTGCTTTTGCCAAAATCCACCATTATTTAAGTACTCATTATCTCCATAAGTCTTGTATGGAGTATAATTTTTCTCAATCTCTCTCCACCTAAATCTTCTTTCTTCTGGAGTAGCATTCGGATTAGCATATACAAAATGTTGAAATTCATCTACACTTGCTCCATATGGAAGAAACAAAACACTGCTTTGTATATGAGAAAATTTAAATTTTTCAACATCTTCTTTAAAAAAGTTTTTCATCCATGGATAAGTCAAAAATTCCATAGACATAGAATGAATTTCTGCAGCTTCATATGTAGGCCATCTATATTCACTTTCCAAACATCTACTTTGGTATACTTGAAATGCATGTCCCACCTCATGTGTTAGGACTTCTACATCATGTTGTGTGCCATTAAAGTTACTAAAGATAAATGGTGATTTATAGTTATCAATATAAGTGCAATATCCACCTGGGATTTTTCCTTTTTTAGCAACTAAATCTAATAAGTCTCTATCATACATAAATCTAAAAAATTCACTAGTTTCAACTGATAATTCATCATACATCTTAATCGCTTCATTAACTATCCAATCTGGCTCTCCTTTTGGTTTAGGATTTCCACTTGGAAATTCAAAGGATAAATCATATCCTTCCAACTTATCTATACCTAATCTTTTTACTTGTCTATCTCTTAATTCATTTGATAAAGGTACTACAAATTCCCTTATAAATTTTCTATATTTTTCAACATCATTTGAATTATAATCTATTCTTTCCATCCTTAAATATCCAAGAGGAATAAAGTTTTCAAATCCAAGTTTTTTAGCTATTCTGTCTCTCACTTTTACTAATTTATCATAGATTTCATCAAAGTTCCTTTGATTACCAGCCATGAACCCATAATATAGAGCAAAGGTTTCTTTTCTAATTTCTCTATTACTGTCTTGCATAAATGGTGTTAATTGTGCAAGAGTTCTTCTTTTACCTTTATATTCTATTTGAGCTGAACTAATTAGTTTTTGATAATTTAAAACTAACAAATTTTCTTCCTTCAAATCTTCTATTATCTCTGGAGAAAAAGTTTTTATTTTACACTCTAACTTTTTAAACATATATGAACCTAAAATTCCTTCTAAATCTTTCCTAAATGAACTTTCCAACAAAACTTTATTAAAATTATTTGATGCTTCCTGTATAAAAGGTCTATTTTCTGCAAAAAACTTTTCTTCATCATCATAAAATTTGTTAGTTGAATCTATAGAATTCCTTATACTAGATAATTCAGCCATAGTGTTAAATTCAGAATAAATTTTTTCTACAGAATAAAAACACTCTAATGCATCTTTAACTCCTTTAACTTTCTTAAATTTTTCTGTTAAACTTTTTAACTCATTTTGAATATTTTCAATATTCGGTCTTTTATATTTATAATCCTTAAATTTCAACATTCTAATCCCCCTTCATATTATATAATTAATTTAGTATATAATACTCTTTTAGATATTGCAACGACAACTAAGGGAATTTTAGATATTGCTCTCAAATTTTATAATATTTTCTGTATAGATTAAATCAAATTCAACTTTATCTAACTTTTCAGAAGTCAAAAAATCATAAGGTAGTACATAAAAATTATTATTATCTACTAAATCTATTCCTAAGTCTAAATAAACTTTATATATCCACGAAGAACAGTAAAATTTTTTGTCATTTACCCTCCCAACAAATACACTATATTTCCCATATCTATATTTACTTACTGCTTCTAAAAGTTTATTTTTTAAATTTATATTCATATTTTTATACCTAAGAACTATTACTTTCCGATCAAAATTTTCAAAAAACCACATAGGGATGGTTCTTTCAATATAATTATAACCATAGGCAGGATACTCACCTATTATGTTTTTTTCAACAACCATGGCACTATGACCAAAAAGTGAATAAGGATTGAATTTTCTATTAAGTATTAGAATATCTCCTACTTGTATATCATTATACTTTACCAAAGTTTCATAGCTGTTATTCCATTCATATTCAACAGAAGAACAAGAAATATATAAAAAAGAAGTCATTATTAATAAAAAATTTATTTTCTTCATAACTTGATTATAACACAAGTATTTTAAAATTGAAATTTTAAGGTTATTAAGAAAAATTTATTTTTTCATTAAACTTTAAATAAAATATTACTAAATATATTATAATAAAGAAAAGGAGGATTTAACATGAAAAAAATATTAATTAATTTATTAATTGTAATTAATCTTTATTCAGAACATAATTACAATTTATCCATATCTAATTGGTTCCTATCAGAAAAAAATAAGATAAATGTTTTTACTATGGGATCTAATTTGGAGCTTAAATTGAAAGATAGAATAGGATATTTTGGAGAGATAGGATCTATTTATTTAAGAGAAAAAAATGCTTATCACTTTGGTTGGGGGATATATTTAGAAATAGGAATAAAATTAAAAAGAAAGATTCAAAATAATTTTAGTCTATACTTGTATACTAGTATAAAAAATACATATTTTTTATCTAGATTTCTACAATTTACAAACATACCAAAATTAAAAGATGAATTGTTTAGTTATAAAATTGGTACAGGTATAAATTTTAACAATTATTATTTTTTAGAATATAATTTTGAACTAATAAATAACTATAAATCTAATTTTGGCAAAAAAGATAAAATTTATGTAAATAATTTAAAATTAGGTATTCGTGCATATTAGTTCTCAAATGAACACTTTTAGTGTATAATTATAAATAAAAAAAAGATATTATATATTAGGAGGAAAAATGAAAAAATTACTAATCTTTTTATTAATTATAATTGGTGTATACGGTGAACAACATTATAATATAAGTATTGGTGAAATAGAAATGTCAGAAGAAAATAATCTAGCAATTGTAAGTCTTGGATCAGGAGGAGAGGTGTATCTAAATAATAATTTTCTTACTTTATATGCAGAAAGTGGTTTTTTATTTATGACTACTAGTGATATATATACCAATAGTCGTTCATATTATAGTAGTAAATCCGATGTTTTTATAGATTTGGGTCTATACTTTGAAAGTGGCCTTATGTTTAAGAATAAACATAAATCAAAGGTAAAACCTTATGCTTATACAGGTCTAAAAGGTACTTATTTCGTATCTAGGCTATTTGATAGTGAAAAAATCCCTGGAGTAGAAGATTTTTTACCTAGTGGTAAGTTTGGAATAGGATTAGAATTTAAAAATGGGTTTTTTATAGAATACAATTATGAAATCTATAAAAATAAACATTCAAATTTTACAAGTAATAATAGATTGTATGCTCATAATATAAAAATAGGAGCGAGATACTAAATAAACATTAAACCCCTCATTATCAAGTTAAATGCAACGACTCTTCCCAAAATACTTCAAATGGTGCTAACTAACCTAAACATTTTTTAGGCATCAATTTTATCAATCTTATTGTTTCTTTTAGTTTTTTTCAATTAATCTTGAAAAATCTGTTCCTTTAGGAAAATATATTCTTGAGTACTCTATTTGTTCTCCTTTTCCATAAGTAATGGGGATTAACAAAATAATTGGGCATTCTTAATTTTTCCTCATACTCTTTAAACCTTAAAAGCTCTTTCCCTTTTTCATTTGTAAATATCTTTCTCTTATTTACTCGACTTGTATGTTTTTCAAAAAAAGTGAAACAAATAGATTTTCCTCATATAATTGAGTCGCTTAACAAAACATAAAGGATTTAATCTATTTATTTCATGAGGATTCTATCAGAATTTCACTTGATATCAAAGATAAAATACTTTCTTTAAAAAAGACTTTATCTCTAATAAAATTATCAAAAAAATTAACTCAAAAGTTCTTCACCCTAAACTTACATATAAACCTGAATATTGCCCTTGTTGTTATAATAAAGAAGAACTAATTATTAAATAGGGATTTGATAACCCTTCATTAATTACTTTGCCTAAAATTTCTAATTTCAATACATATACCTCCCTCCTGAGTAAAAGAGGGAATCTTCTCAAAATAATTCAGATAAATTATTATTTAACTAAAGTCGTGAATTTATTAGGTATTCTAGTATCAAATCTCATTATTTTATCTGTAATTGGATGTTTAAATATTAGAGACAAAGCATGTAAACCTAATCTATTAATAGGGTTAGTTTGAGCGCCATATTTTTTATCTCCCACTATACTATAACCAAGTTCTTTCATATGACAACGAATTTGATTTTTTCTACCAGTTCCAAGTTTTAATTCTACCAATGAATATTTTTTATTTCTTTTTAAAACTTTATAATGAGTAACAGCTTTTTTCCCCTCTTTATCATTTTCACTTACTGAGTAAGTTACATAAGCTTTATTTTCTTTAAGATAACTAACAATAGTATCTGAATCATCTTTTACTCTACCTTCAACTACAGCTACATAAGTTCTCTCTTGAACTCTTTTTTTCCATTCAGTTTGCAGTACATGTTGTGCTTTAGGATTTTTAGCAAAAACCATAACTCCAGAAGTACCCTTATCTAGCCTATGAACTATAAATATTTTATTCTTTTCATCCTGACCTTTTACATGATCTTTTAGTATATTATAAGCAGTTCTTTCTTTTTCCTTATCTGTAGCTATAGATAAAAGTCCAACAGGTTTCGTAATAACTATAATATCTTCATCTTCAAATAAAATTTCAAATCCATTTACATTATTATCTACTCTTTGTTTATCAAAATTAACTACTACCTCCTGCCCTTCCTTTACAATATGGTTATATTGACTAACAGGTCTTCCATTTATACTAATTTGTCTGTGTAACAAAAGAGATTTTATGTTATTTCTACTCTTACCCTTTAGATTTTCTATTAAAAAAGTCATAAGCTCACAATCATTACTCGATTTTAAAACGATTTCTTTCTTCTTCATTTTGGCTCCTTTATTAAAATAAGCATGTGTTTTCAAAATAATATTGTACCAGAAAAACTGAAATTCTGCCATATAAATATAGGAAAAAATAAAAAAATGAAATTTATAAAAAATAACTGTAGAAATAAAATTATTCCTATTGACTTTATCATAATAATGATGTTAAATTTAATGTATACTTATTTAATAAAGAATAGGAGGGAATATGAAAAATTTAATATTATTTTTATTAGTAACAATAACGTTAATTGGAAGTCCAATAAAAATTGGGATAGAAAAAGGAAATACTGCTCCTAAATTCTCATTATATACAAAAATTTTAGAAGAAAAAAACTTAGAGTATCTAGAAGGAAAAAAATACATAATTAAGTTTTTTACAACGTGGTGTCCAAAATGTGAGGATGAAAGAGAAAGTTTAGAAGAATTTGTAGAAAAATACAAGGAAACAATAAAAGTGATATATGTATCAGTTGATTCTAGTCATAAAGTTCTAGATAAATATATAAAAAATAGAAGTCCAAAATTAGAAGTACTTTATGATAAAGGTGGAAGGATGAGTAGAAGTTTTTTAGTTAGGTCTATTCCTCAAACATATGTAGTAGACGAACATGGAATAATAGTTGATAAATGGGTAGGCAAAGTAGACTGGAGTACTATTACTATGGAGAATCTTTATGGAAATTAATATTTTTTTAATCTTTTTAGGAGGTTTATCTACATTTTTGACTCCCTGTATTTTACCTATACTTCCCACATATCTATCATATATTAGTGGAGTTGCTCTTGAAGATATCGAAAGTAAAAAGAGTCAAATAATTAAAGCTACAATACTTTTTATCTTTGGTTTTTCTCTTGCATTTAGTATATTGCAAATTATAGTCGTTTATTTTGCTAACTTTGGTGTGAAACTTTTAGGTTCAGACTGGTTGTTTAGAATATTTGGGTTAATAACAATTTTTATGGCTTTACACCTACTCAATATACTCCCCATTAAGCTACTTATGTATCAAAAAAGATTTGAAGGAAATAATAAAAAATTAGGAAGTTTTTTTCTTGGTTTCTTTTTTGGTTTTGGTTGGACACCTTGTATGGGTCCGATTATATTTTCTATAATGACATATATTAGTACAGCTGAAACTTTGTTTGTAGGTATCGTATATTTATCGGTTTTTTTGTTAGGTTTCGCAGTACCTATGTTAATTTTTTCTGTTTTTTTAGAAAAATTAAGGGGTAAATTGAAATTTCTTCTAAAATATACTATTGTAATAGAAAAAATAGCAGGAGGTTTATTACTAATAATGGGTCTCCTCCTCTTCTTTAATAAATTAGACATATTCTTATATTAATAAGAAGGTTTAGAACATAGGAGAAAATATAAATATAATTTATGATGATGAGAAAAAAATTGTACTTGGTGCTTTTGGAATAGAAAAGAAAACACTAGCTCAATTTATATATCAATTTTCTGTTGTTATAACAATACAGATACACTTAGATTATTTATTTAACATAGATTTTCCATATTCACCAACTAATGTGAGTATTTGAAATCCATTAACTGTAGCATATAGAAGAATAATAAAGTAAAAATTAAAGGAGCTTTCCAAATGGCCAAGTTCCCTCTAACAAAAAATCTTTTAAATTTTGACATGGTCTAAATAATATCTAAATCTACAATATATTAAACTTTTCAATAGATAAACTTATTATATAATGCACAAGTTAAAAAAATTTTGATACTCTTTTTAATATAAAATTTTGTACTGATTGACAAATTTATGAAAATCTGTTACATTTATTAAGTTGAAAAGCTATAGATAGTTAATTCAAAGGGTACTGTGAGAGTATCAACAAGACAAATGTCTATCTCACTGGTGCACACAGAGGCAAGCATTAGATCCATGATCCACTCTGTTCTTGAATTATTTATCTATAGCTTTTTTCATTGCAAAATTTAAAATATTTGAAAGGAGAATTATGAAGAAAAATCTTTATAAAATGCTGTGGTTGATAGCTTTACCCATAACTATACAAAATCTAATTTTATCTTCTGTTAATATGGCAGATGTATTTATGATAGGAGAACTTGGTTCAGAATCGGTAGCAGCCCTTGGTTTAGCTAATCAGATAGTATTTTTATTAACAACTTTATTAGGTGGTATTAATAGTGGTGGAGCGATATTTGTTGCTCAATATTTTGGAAAGGGACAAAATGAAAAATTAAAGTTTCCCGTGAGTTTTTCATTTTGGGTTAGTACTCTACTAACAATAATTTTTACAATAATTGCCTTTTATCCTAAAAAAATATTAGGATTTTATACTAGTGACTTAAATGTAATAACTTTAGCAATAGATTATTTAAAAATAGTAGGTATATCTTTTTTTGCCACTGGTTTGTCTTATCTATTCTCTAATCTATTAAGAGGCCTAGGACAAAGTAGACTACCTATGTTTACAACCTTATTATCTCTAATAATAAACATTAGTCTAAATTATTTATTAATTTTTGGTAAGGGGGGATTCCCACAAATGGGAGTAAAGGGAGCAGCCTTTGCAACAACTATTGCAAGAGTAATAGAAGCAAGTATATTAGTTATAAGTGTCTATGTAAAAAAATCCCCTATTGCCATTAAAATAAAAGATTATATTTCATTAGAAATGACTTTTGCAAAAATATTTATGTTTACTGCAGGAACAGTTATGTTTAACGATTTATTGTGGGCACTTGGACAAACAGTATATAGTAGCATCTACGGAAATATGAGTACTATTAGTTTAGCAGCAATAAATATAGAAAATAGCATAGAAAGAATAGCTTTTACAGGTGTTATAGGTTTTGCTTGCGCTGCAGCAGTAATTGTAGGACAAGAAATTGGAAAAGGTAATAATAACAGAGCTTATAAATATTCTAGAGAAATCTATAAAGTATCTTTTACTTTAGCAATAGTTTCTAGTTTAATGATAGCTATATTTGGTAAGAGTATAATCAACCTCTTTAGAGTAGAGGTAGAAGTAGCAAACTTAGCTTATAAAACTTTGCTAATTTTTGCATTGGTCTTTCCATTAAAAGCTCTCAGTTTAACTAAAATTGTAGGAGTATTAAGAGGTGGTGGTGATACAAGATTTGCTATGAAATCTAACTTAGGTGCATTATGGTTTATGGGGATACCATTAGCGTATTTTGGAGCATTTTACTTGAGGGTTCCTGTTTATGTAGTTTATTTACTTGCTACAAGTGAAGAACTAATTAGACTATCATTTGGAACGAAAAGATTTAAATCAAAAAAATGGATGCATAATTTAGTAAATGAAGGAAACATTTAGTGTAGATAAAAAACAGATTAATGATAATATAGCTGTTTTTGAGAGAAATATTAATAGAAGAGAGTTATATCGTATTTTTTTAACCAAGAATCTACTATATAAAATCTAGAGTTTCAATAGCTCCTTAAGGAAATGAGTGTATAATATTCATACTAGTGACAATTTAATATTATTTTTTTAAAAAATTGAGACAAATAGAGTTTCTTTATATAATTAAGTCTCTAACAAAGCAACAAAAATTCTAATCTATTTGTCTCATAACAACTATATCAAAATTTTAATAGATACCAAAAATAAAATATATTTTCAAATGAAAGTTTTATCTATAATATTTACAAAAACTTTTCATCTATAATAAATAAAAGGGACTTTAGTAACATAACCAAATATTGACAAAGTCCCAGAGATATGTTTTACTTGTTTTTAAACTTTTTCCCAACATTAACCCATATCCACACACAACTTAGAATAACTTCCTCAATAAACCCATACTAATATATTTAATTTTATCTTTCAGATAAGCTAATATATTCTTTTGCTTCAGAAACATTTTTATATGCAGGTCTTATTATCTTCCTATCACTTAAAACTTGTTCTATCCTATGTGCTGACCAACCTGCCATTCTAGATATTGCAAAAAGGGGTGTAAATAATTCAAAAGGAATTTTTAACATTCTATATACAAAACTAGAGTATAAATCTACATTAGCTGTTATTATTCCCTTTTCTCCTTTTAATTCCATAAATAATTCTTTTGTTAATTCTTCTATGTTAGTGTAAAGTGAGAACTCCTCAAGTACTCCTTTATACTCTGCTAATTCTTTAGCTTTTTTCTTTAAAAGAACTGCTCTAGGATCTGATTTAGTATATATAGCATGACCCATTCCATATATTAAACCTTGTTTATCAAATACTTCTTTTTTTAGTATTTTTCTTAAATATTCCTTAAGTTCTTTCTTATCCAAATAATTAGGAACATCTTTTTTTATACTTTCAATCATCTCATGCACTTTCAAATTAGCTCCTCCATGTTTTGGTCCCTTTAAAGAACCAATCGCAGAGGAAATTACAGAATAGGTATCTGTTCCACTTGAAGCTAAAACATGAGTTGAAAAAGCAGAATTATTCCCCCCTCCATGCTCTGCATGGACTACTAGAGCTAAATCAAGTACTTCTGCTTCCACTCTACTAAAATTATTATCATCCCTAGTCATATAAAGTATGTTTTCTGCTGTACTGAGATTCTTCTGAGGCGAATGTATAATAAGACTCTTTTTATCATAGTTATGAACTTTTGCTTGATAACTATAAACAGCTAATATTGGCAATTTTGCAATAAGATTTAAACTTTGACTAATCAAATTATTCACACTACAATCCTCTGGTGCTTCATCGTAAGTATATAAAGCTAATACACTTCTTTGAAGTTGATTCATTACATCTTTACTTGGGTGTTCTAATATTAATTTTTCTTTAAATCCTTTTGGTAAATATCTAAATTTAGCAAGTATATTTTGAAAATTACTCAAATCTTTGTTATTTGGTAAATCACCAAATAAAAGAAGGTATATACACTCTTCAAAGCCAAATCTATTATCACTTTGAAAACCATTTACTAAAGTTTGAAGTTCTATTCCCCTATAGTACAATTCTCCCTCATGTGGAGTCTTTTCTTCATTAATTAGTTTATATCCTCTTACATCACCTATTTCTGTTAATCCAACTAAAACTCCTGTACCATTGGCATTACGAAGACCACGTTTTACATCATACATCTCATAATATTCTGGTTTAATTGAGTTATTTTCTTTTGCTTTCAATGACAATTTATGAAATATATCTTCATCTACACCTGAAAATCTTATATATGACATCTTTTAACCCCCCTCTATTATATCTTAGATTTAATTTTTTCAACAAGGGTATCTGTATACTCTTTAGTTGTTGCATCTCCTCCAAGATCTTTAGTTAAATATTTCCCTTCTGCTAATGTTTCTTTTATTGCTTCTTCTACTATTTTTGCTTTTTCATCTTCTCCTAAATAATTTAGCATCATTACTCCACTGAGTATTAAAGCAGTTGGATTTGCTAAGCCTTTCCCTGCAATATCTGGTGCACTTCCGTGTACTGCTTCAAATATAGCCATTCCCTCTCCAATATTAGCTCCTGGTATAATTCCTAGACCACCAACCAATCCTGCAGCTAAGTCACTTAAAATATCTCCGTACAGATTCATTGTAACAACAACATCAAATTGACTGGGATTGCTCACTAACTGCATGCACATATTGTCTATGATTACTTCTCGAAGATTAATTCCTTCATAGTCTTTTGCTACTTCTCTGGCACATTCAAGGAATAATCCATCTGCATATTTTAATATATTAGCTTTATGTGCCACTGTAACTTCTTTTTTTCCATGTTTTTTTGCATATTCAAAAGCTTCTTTCACTATTCTCAAAGAACCTTTTCTTGTTATTACTTTTATTGCATGAGCTTCATCTTCACCAAATTTCTCTTCTTTTCCTATATATAAACCTTCTGTATTCTCTCTAAATATTATTAAATTTACATTTTCAAAAGGTACTTTAATTCCGGGATAAACTTTAGCAGGTCTAACATTTGAGAATAAATCATATTTTTTTCTAAGTTGTACATTTATACTTCTAAATCCTTTTCCAATTGGTGTAGTTATTGGTCCCTTTAATGCTATTTTATTTTTTTCTATGCTATCAAAAACATTTTGTGGAATTAACTCACCTGTTTTCTCATAAACAGCTTCTCCAGCATTAACTTCTTCCCAATTAATTTTTATTCCAGTTGCATCAATTACTTTTTTTGCTCCTTCTGCTACTTCTGGTCCTATTCCATCACCTGGTATAAGTGTTATATTATACATTTTTTCCCCCTTTATTTGATATAATTAATATATCCACCTTTTTTAAGTATTTCAATATCTCTTTCAGAACCTTCAAAAGCTACTTCTACTCCAATATCTTTACTTTTATTTAATAAAATAATATTTTTACCTTCTTCCAATGATTTAATTATATCTAATAAAACTAAATCATCAAATTCAGTAAATTTATCATAATCTGTTTTATTTACAAAAGTAAATGGTAAAATCCCTGAATTGATTAAATTTGCTTTATGTATTCTTGCAAAAGACTTTGTAATTACTGCTCTTATTCCAAGATAAAGAGGAACTAATGCAGCATGTTCTCTACTTGACCCTTGTCCATAATTATCTCCACCTATTACTATTCCACCATTATTTTCTTTAGCTCTAGTATGGAAATCATCAACTATCGTTCCAAAACAATATTTTGATAATTCGGGTATATTACTTCTAAAGGGTAGAAGCTTAGCGTTTGATGGCATTATATCATCTGTAGTAATGTTGTCTGCTGTTTTTAGTAATAATTTCCCAGATACTTCATTTGTAAGTTCTACATTTAACGGAAATGGTTTAATATTTGGTCCCATTACCACTTTTAATCCATCTCTATTTTCTAGTGGGTATATAAAATAATTTTCATCATAATCAAATTTTTCTGGCCACATAACTTCTGGCATTTGACCATATTCACTTGGTTCTACCAAATACCCTTCTATAGCCGCTACTGCTGCAGTTTCAGGACTTACCAAATATGCTCCTGCATTCATCGTTCCACATCTTCCTTTAAAATTTCTATTAAAAGTTCTTATTGACACAGCATTTGATTTAGGTGCTTGTCCCATACCTATACATGGACCACAACTAGCTTCTAATAGACGTGCTCCTGCAACTATAAGGTCTGATAATGCACCATTTTCACTTAACATCTTAAGTACATTGCTTGAACCTGGAGAAATAACCAAACTTACGTCAGGATGTACTTTTTTACCTTTAAGAATTTTTGCGACTTTCATAAGATCTGTATAAGATGCATTTGTACAACTTCCAATTGCAACTTGGTCTACTTTTACCCTATCTGCATCTAATACATCACAGACATTATCTGGACTATGAGGTCTTGCTACTTGTGCTCTCAATTTATTTAAATCAACTTTAATAATTTTATCATATACAGCATCTGAATCTGCCCTTAATTCTTCAAAATCTTCTCCTCTACCTTGTCTCACTAAAAAATCTTTAGTATTTTCATCACTTGGAAATATTGATGTTGTCGCTCCTAATTCTGCTCCCATATTAGTTATAGTTGCCCTATCTGTTACAGATAAATTTTTAATTCCATCTCCAGCATATTCAATTATATATCCAACTCCACCTTTGACTGTCAACTCTTTTAAAACATATAATATAACATCTTTTGCACTAACCCAAGGATTAAGTTTTCCACTTAATTCAACTTTTAATACTTTTGGAACTTGTAAATTATAAGTACCTTTTGCAATTCCAATAGCAATATCTAATCCACCTGCACCTATAGCTATTTGACCAAGGCCACCACCTGTAGGAGTATGACTATCTGATCCTATAAGTATAGTTCCTGGTTTACCAAACCTCTCCAAATGTAGTTGGTGACAAATACCGTTACCTGGTTTACTATATATAATTCCATACTTTGCAGCAGATGTTTTAATAAACTCATGATCATCAGCATTTTCAAAACCTGCTTGTAATGTATTATGATCAATATAAGCTACTGATAAATCTGTTTTTTTATCTTTTATCCCCATAGCTTCCAATTGCAAATACACCATAGTTCCTGTAGAATCTTGTGTTAAAGTCTGATTTACTTTAACAATAATCTCTTCTCCATAAACTAAATTCCCCTTTACCAAATTTCTCTCCAATATTTTATAAGCTAAACTTCTACCCATCTTTTCCCTCCTCATATCGATAGTTTTCCATAGTAACTATATATTATATAAATTATATATATATTTCAAATAAAACATTTATATACTTTATATTTATTATATATATAGTTTGTTTGAAAGCTATATATTTTCTATATATTTTTAACTAAGAATAAAAAAAAATGGTGAAATTTTACCCTATTCCACCATCTTTTTATTAAATTTATTCTTTAGTCTAATAATTAATCATTATTTTTAATATGAACATCCATTTGAGGAAATGGAATATTAAGGTTCGCTGTATCAAACTCACTCTTAACCTCTTCCATTATATCAAAATAAACATCCCAATAGTCTGATGTTTTTGCCCAAACTCTCACTGTAAAATTTATAGAACTATTTGCATACTCTGATAATCTAACAAATATATCATGATCCTTTAATACTTTTTCATGATTACTTGCTATTTTTGTCAATATATCTTTTGCTACATCTAAATTATCACTATAAGCTACAGAAAATTTTAAATCAACTCTTCTAATATCATTTTTAGTATAATTAATAATAGTATTATTTGATAATTGAGCATTTGGTACTACAACTACTTTATTATCAAGTGTATGTAGAATAGTAGAAAATATTTGTATATCTTTTACTATTCCACTTGTCCCTCCTGCTTCAATAAAGTCTCCAACACTAAATGGTCTAAAGATAATTATAAGTATTCCTCCTGCAAAGTTTGATAAACTTCCTTGTAAAGCTAACCCTACTGCTAAACCTGCCGCCCCTACAATTGCTACTAAAGAACTTGTTTGAACACCTAATTGTGAAACAACTGCAACAACTAATAAAATGTATAAAATAGCATTTAATAATGATTTAGCAAAACTTGTAAGTGATGGATCTACTTCCTTCTTTTCCATTCTACTTACTAATATATAGTCTAATTTTTTTATAATAAATGACCCTACTATCCAAACTAGAACTGCTATACCTACGTTAATAACAACATCTAATCCTTCTGTTTTTAATTCTTCAATTAATTCTTCTAATTTCATTTTTTCCTCCTCTAATTTTAAACTCCTATATAATTTTACTATATTTTTTTTTGTTTTTCTACATTTTAAAGATTTCATCTTTTATTTTTTTCAATTTTAGGTCATTTTTTTTAAAACCAGAAGTTAATTTTACTCTATTAAATCATTATTTTCAACTATTAAAGATTTTTATTGTATTAAAAAAGTTGTGTATATCTTATAATTTTGCACTAATTTAAAACAAATTTAAATTTATCTATTAAAAACATAGTCATTAATATAAAAAAGGATAAACATTATTTAATACTTAAGCATAAACTCTACTATAAAATATAATTTCTTAAAATAATACTCATATTTTAATTGTCATAATTTAAATAACTCGACTTGTGCGTTTTTCAAAAAAAAAAAATAGGCATCAGCCTTAAAATGTTGTAAAATTTGTTTCCCCACGA
>CAZFBB010000060.1:0-16464 GCA_964517235.1 uncultured Fusobacteriaceae bacterium | reverse complement strand
CCATAACCTGCTTCTCTATAATGGGCATCAATCTTGTCCTTATCTTTTCTAAGGTCATTTATATTATAAATTTTATTTTCTTTTGTCCTAAGAAGAGATATTAGTTCTTCATTACTAAACAAAGTATTCCCCTCTATTTTTATACCCTTTATTATTGGATTTTCAAGAAGAGTATATTTAATATATATCCCATCACCATATTTAGTCACATCTGGAGTTACATCTCTAAAATATCCACTTTTAACTAATCTATTTTTACTATCAATAGTTTTAGTTTTAGAAAAATATCCTCCAACTTTTACAGATATATACTTCATCAAATCTTCTGTAGGAACATTCGAATTCCCACTTATCTCTACTCTTTTTACAGTTAAACTTTTGTCAATTTTTTCCTGCTCCGACAAAGGAATTATCTCTTCCTTTTTCAATAACTCTTTTGAGTTTTCTTCCTCTTCAATTTGCACTATAACCTTTATTCCCTCTTTTTCTATTTGAGGGTAAACCTTTACATCTTTAATATATTCCTTTTCCTTTAGGTTAATATGATCTTCTATCATCTTTTCAGCTTCAAAGTCACTTCCATTTTCAAGAGACATTATATCCTCTACTACTTCAATAGGAACTTCTTTTACCCCATTTACTTCGATTCCTACTACCTTCAAAGCACCTTGCCCCAAAGACCACATAGTACTATGAATAAGTAACATAATTAGTATTACTAATTTTTTCTTCACAACATCTTCCTCCATTTAGTATTTCTCCCACAAATCAAATATGGACTCTCTGTCAAATTTGAAATCTATCCCCAAATATATATTGGTTTCATCTTCATTTTCTTGTCTTCTTTCTGAGAAGTCTGCACCTAATCTCCAAGAAAAAGCTTTATTAATCCTATAATCTAACCACAAATCATAATTTTCTACTTCACCTGCTTCTTGATCAGAAAATTTAGTTTTTATATTCCAATATATTATATTTTCATATAAGGGACCCTGTATCTCTATTTCTGCTCCTAATATTATATCATCAGTAACTTTAATCTCATCATCTCCTGCTGAGATTAGTTTCGATGAAATTTTCACTTTAGATACATTTAACATCTTTTCTATTTCTCTTGAAATAGGACTAAATATTTGACCAGACAGTTGCCTGTCTAATATATCTTTTACTACTTGGTTAGCACTTGTTTCATCTAAGGTCTTTTTAAATATTAATAGTGCTGTAATATCTTCTTCATTGAGACCTGATGATGAACTTAAATCAAGTTGCAAACTGTCATAATAACCACTTATGTTAATATAAATCTCTTCATTACTAATTTCAGTTTTTGACCTAAGTGCTATAGAAGGATTTACATTCGGAAATGCTTCTGATGCATCATCAAAAACAATTATTCCACTACTTACTTCAAAAAAATTATCATTAAAGGTCAAAACACCCTTTTCAGTAATTAATCTTCCTGTAAAATAAATTTTTCCCTCTTTGTACTCTAATATTCCTCCACCTTCGATATTTATTTCTATATCATCTACCAAAGGTATATTATCTGCATTGAAGAGTATTCCCTCTTCTGTATTTATATTTAGTTTAGCATAAAAAGTATCAAAAATGCTAGGGGCTTTTTCATCATTTTTTAATAAATCCCCTTCTTCTTTTTTCCCCTCAGGTATCTTAAAGACTGTTCCATTATTAATAATAATATCTCCCGTTAGAATATTATTTTTCATAGTAAGATTATTTGAAAGAGTTAATAATATAACCTTTTCATAGTTATATTTCATTTTATCTAGTTTTATTTTAAATTCATAATCACTTAACAATAATGACCTATCAGCAAGAATCTCTTGAGAAATTTTTGGAATATTAAAATACCCATTTATGTTCAGTTGACCTTCATTTACTTTTCCAACAAACTCTTCTACTCTCATTCCATTTTCATTAAATTTAACTTTAGAGTTAATATTAGTAAAATTAAGTTCATTATCCAATAATGAAAACCCACTATTTTTCACTTCTATTATTCCCTCTGTTTTTTCGTTACTTAAAACAAAATCTATATCTGCAATTCCTTTAATCCCATCTACTCTCCTAATTAGAAATAGATTCAAAACTTCCAAATTAAGATTATTTGCATTCATAGTAAAATAATATTCTAAAGTTTCTAAGTTTAGGTTACCTTGAGATACAAGTTTATTATTATCGTATTCCATATTTATGTAGTCTATGTGAACTTTTTGTGTATCTCCATAGACCTTTCCTTCAATAGAATCTATTACGATATCATTATAACTTAACCCTTTACTATTTATATTAAAACTATAGTCTAGCCCTTCTCCAACTTTACCTTTTACTTTAAAGTCTAAATTAACATAACCATCTAATTTTATGTTTTCAAAAAGATATTGTAAGCTTTTTGCACTTACTCTTTGATTATCAAGGGTAAAGTAAAATTCTCTAGTACCTATATCAAAATATCCTACAGCATCTAGTATAGATCTATCATCTTCTCCCAATAGGCTTAATCCTGTTAAAGATACCTTTCCACTTTCTAAAAAATTATAGATACTTCCACCACCATAACTGAACTTAGCAAAGAAGCTAGGAACTTTCTCTCCTCTATAATATATATTATCAATGTTTACAGAACTTACAGCTTTAATATTATCAAATTCACCCCAAAGATTCAATTGTCCAATGACCCTATATTTTATGTTAGCGTCTCCATAATATTTATTCAAGTCAGACTCTAATAAATTAACTTTTAAATCTAAGGTTTTTTTCTCAAAATCTATTTCACCACTAACAGTGTTATTTTTAAAGACAAATTCTTTAAGATATAATTTGTATCCTTCAAAATCTATATGCCCTCCTACCAAAGCAACTTCTGTTTCATTAATGTTTAAATTGCTTTTTTCTAAATTTACACTTAAAAATGGATTTTCTAAGTTTCCTTCTATTTTTCCAGATAATTCTCCTAAATAACCCTTTAACACCTCTATTGGTAAGTTTATTTTATCAAGGTTATAATCTTCTAAAAGATAATTTAAGTCAAGATTATTTTTTTTGATATTATATCTACCATTTATATACACATATCTATTTTTCAAATGTTTAATTTCTATTTCATCTTTTGAAAAAGTAAGATTAAGGTATAAATCTTTAAAACTTATTGGATTATAGGCAAAAAAATCTGTATACCCCTCCATACTTCCCTCTAATTTATTATCTTCGTAGTTTATCTTACCTGTTAGATTTATCTCTTCTAATCTCAAATAATAATCAAAATACGGTACATTAATAGAATAATTTATCTTTACATCTTTCCTATGACCTTCAAGCTCAAAGGAACCATTAATAGAAAAATCAGGTATTATTTTATCACCTTCATAGTTTTCTGAATTTAATGAAAACTCTTTTACTTGACCTTTATATTTGAGATTCTCTAAATCAACTTCTCCTTCTACTTCTACAAAGCTTTCACCTTTTTTTATATAAAACTCTTTTATAATTAATTTTTTTTCTTCGTTGTCAACTACCAAATTAAGCTTGTCAAATACATTACCCTTTTCTAGGTTCAGCTTTCCTTTACCTTTAAATAATTCTCTTGTTTTATAGTTATAACTTATATCTAATTGAGAATGGACTTTCGAAGATACTTCATATGAAGTATTAATATTCAAGTCTTCCTTAAGTTCTCCTTTTAATTCTAAAAGTCCACTATCAAAGTTTATATATACCTTCAAGTTAACATCTTCACCAATATTTTTAACTATTAATTCTTCCTTTGAAAAATTATAAGTTAAATTCCCCTTTAATTCTTCTGAGCCAAAAAAGCTTTCTTTATTAGTTAATGAATAATCAATGTTAATGTCTCTTTGATCCAAATAACCATTTAGGGTAAGTCTCGTATTAATAGGTAAAGAAGATACTTCATTAAAGTTTCCAGTCAATCTTGCATTATTAATATAAAGCCTATCTTCACTTAAATTGTAGTTAAATTCTCCTCTAAATTCCTCAATAGAACTTTTATTATAAGTCAGTTTGTTACTTCTAAAATATGCTGTCATAAGCATATTAGGTTCTGTACTACTAATATCACTAAAAGATAAAGTTGCTTGAGCATAATTTATAATTCCTTCTACTCCACTAACTTCTAGTGATTTGATGTTGTTTAATATATCTATACTATTAAGATTTTTCCCTTTAAAATCAAGTTCCAATTTTTTCCCTTCTTTATTCAAATTGAACTCAACAGTATTGTCTAAAATCTTTCCATGAGCAAATAACTCTATTCTATCCTTATTAAAAAATGCTTCTAATTCTATCTTATCAGCTG
Organism: uncultured Fusobacteriaceae bacterium; assembly: GCA_964517235.1. Lineage (GTDB taxonomy): Bacteria > Fusobacteriota > Fusobacteriia > Fusobacteriales > Fusobacteriaceae > CAZFBB01. Next base: position 12,128 of record CAZFBB010000060.1, on the reverse strand, counting down.
GTGCTAAAAATTCTTCATAAGTTAAACTTGCATCTTTTACATATGCATGTCCAAATAAGTTTGACCCACGAATGGTTAAATCTAAATCTGCTATACCACCTAAATACTCTATCATTCCCTTATCATCGAAGGAATATTGTAGTAGATCATCTGTTACCCTAAGATTAGAACCAATTATACTAAATTCCGTTTTTTCTCCACTAGTATCCAACTTAAAAGTTAATTTTTCATCATTATATTCTCTTGAAGTTCCTGAAAATTTCAAATCAACTTTGGCATTATAAAGAGTTAAGCCTCCGTTTAAGTTAATAACTTCTTTATATATCTCATTAGTATAACTAATGTCTCTATAGTAAAGTTTTCCATTATTTACCTGTACTTTTTTAAGAGGCGAATAACTAGAACTTCCTTTTTTATCAAGGTCTATCCCCAAAGCATCTGTAATATTTGTATGATAAGAATCATATAATGTTAAATATACTTCTGGATTTTCTACAGAAATTTCACTAATAAAATACCCTTTTAGTGCATCAGATAAATTATACCTAATATAAACAGAAGGTGCTTTGACAACTAAGTTATCAGAAGCATCCTTCATCTCTACATCATTTACCTTAAGATTAGTAAAAGAGAATTCTACACTTGTAAAATCTATATTGTAACCAAGGGTATCTTGAATAACAACTCTTACTACTTGGGTAAAATTATATTTAAGTGTTATATACAATGTCATTCCTAGGTATCCTAAGATAATGAAGGCAAAAGCAGTAAATATTCTTTTGTATTTTCTTATTAAATCCTTCATTTCATCCCCCTAGAACAAGTCTACAATATTAATTACTTTATAACTTTCTTCAAAGTCTTTAAGATATTCTTTTACAATTAGATAATTTTTATATATCTTAATAGGCATATATCCCTTTGAAGCAAAATTTATTGTTTTTATTTGAGTAAAATCCATATTTAAAAGATACATAGCAAATCCTTCTGTATCTATTAGGTATATAATATCATCTTCTATATAAATAGAATTAAGGCTCTCATAGTTGCCACTATGATATTCTTCTACCCCTTTTTCTCCTAATTTATACAAACGTTTATAATTATTATCTAAAGCATATATATAATTTTCATAATAAAAAATATCTGTTAAGTCATTAGTACCACTATACTCATTTGAAAAGGCTTTTTCTCCTCTCCTTCCAAAAATTTGGTTGAACTTGCTTTCGCCTTTTCCTACATTACCTATCTTATCAAGTCTAACATTAAAGATATCTATACTTTTACTATTATTATTAAGCAGATAATACTCCCCACTAGTTCTATTTAAGGTTAAATGTCCCATATAATTATTTGGGTTTATACCCTTTGTAAAACCTTCATATTCACCATTTGTAATTAACCAAGATAACTGAGAAAATGGAAGTTTATTGTAAGATTCTAATCTAAAGATTTCTCGGCCATTCTTATCATATTTGACTAGGGAGTTTTGAGTAGAAGAAAAAACTACAAAATCTCCATTTTCATCTATTTCAAACTGTTCTATGTCTCTAAGGTTGAAATTTATCTCCCTTTTAAAATTATTATACAAATCATAAACTATAATAACATTTTTTTCCTTATCAAGTATAAAAAGTTCTCCATCAAAAATTTCCAAATCTTCTGGTTTTATATAGACACCATCTTCTACTTTATTAAATTCTAATAGATTAACTTCCTTGTTCATATTAATATCATATTTTTTCAATGTAAAATTATCTATATAATAAATACCTTTATTTTTCAGATAGAAAGTCCTTAAATCAACTAATCTTCTCTTTTCCCTCTTTTTGAGAGCTATTTTTTCATTAGTTTCTATATTAACTAATTCATTCTTCACATCTTCATAAACAAATATTTCTCCATCAAATTCATAAATTCTACTTGGATGAAAGAAGTTTTCTAAAGTTATTTCCTTTATATACTCATCATTTTTAAAATAATAAATCTTCTTATTATTTATATCCAATATATATTTTTCTCCATCTAATAATGCCATAGAATAATTTTGAGTATATACACTATTTATACCTATGTTATTAGGAATAATTATCTCTTTTACAAAGTCATCATTTTTATCAAATACTTGTATTCTCCCATTGTACTCATCTATTACAAATAAATGTTTATTATCTTTTCCTAGTTCAACTGGGTGTAAAAATTCTCCTCTTCTAAGACCATTTTTTCCTATATAGGTTTTTTCACCTGTATATATATCTATTTTAACAAGTCTATTATTTGCACTTTCACTAGCATATATGTATCCATTAAAAATCTCTATAGAACTAGCTCTTTCAATTCCTGTATATACTTTTTGTAACTCAAAATTTTTATTGTAATTAATTACTTTTCCTGAAAAATAATCTAAAACAAAATATTCATCTCCATTTTTCTCCACTTCAATAGGATTAATTAATAAGTCCTTTTTGTCAACAAAACTTCTACCTACCAAAGATTCTCCTAAAATTAAAAAGTTCATAATAATAAATAATACTAATTTCTTCAAAATTTGCCCCCTAATCATTAATTAATTCTATAAAGGAATTTCCTTTTTCCAATTCCTTTTCAAGCTCCTTTAGAAACTGTACTAAATCATCTTTTTTTATCTTTAATTTCTCCAAGATTTTTTTACTAATTCCTGTTTTACCATAGTTCCCACTATTACCCATTTTTTTTAACCTAACCAAAACATCACTTATATATACAATTTCGACTAAAGTAGTATGTTCTGGATATATATTTTTATCTAAATCATGATGATATGCCATAGCAGCTACTATGCTCTCTGGCAAACTCCAACTATCTGCTAACCTTTTACCTATAGCTGCATGATCATATCCAAGCACTTCCCTTTCTACTTTATAAAGTTGTTCACCCTTTTCCTTTGAAAGTCTTATAGCTTCTATAAACTCCTTTTCAAAATACTGGTCTTCAAATACTTTTGCAATATCATGAAGTAATCCAGCAACAAATGCTACTTCAATTTTAGGATATTTAATGTGCTTTGCAATTATTCTTGTCATAAATGCAACTGCAACTGTATGATACCAAAATTCATTTTTGTTAAATGAACCTCCATTTTTCAATACTTTAACTATACTTGCACTCAAAGCCAAATTTCTAACTGTGTCAAAACCTAAAATAACAACTGCCTCTGTAACTGTTGATATTGCCCTTGGAAAACCATAGTAAGATGAATTTACTAATCTAAGTGTTTTAGATGTCAAACTTTGATCATTTTTTATAAGTTCATTAATATCCTTTGGTGTACTTTTAGGGTTATCTAGAAGTCCAAGGAGCTCTGTTATTATTATCGGTAATGTTGGTAATTCCGTAATCCTATCTATCTTCTTTTTTATTTCATCAATGCTTCTAACCATTTTCAACCACCTTTATAAAGGCCTTTTTAAAGGTACTCCCGTTCTTCTAGGGTATTTTTCTGGAGTACTAAAAACCTTCTTTATCTTTAATATTACCCTAGAATCCTCTGTAAATGGAAGTTTTTTTTCATAAACTTCTACAAATTCTCCACCTAATATGTTTAATGCATTTTCTGCTTCTCTTAATTCATCTGCATATTCTAGCTTTTGAGGCATAAAAATCCCTCCAACTTTTATGAAGGGTAAAACATATTCTAAAATTACATTTAGTCTATTTACTCCCCTACAAAATCCTATATCAAACTCTTCTCTATGAAAAGGCACATATTCTTCAGCTCTATTATTTACAATAGTAACATTTCCCAAGGCTAACTTCTCTTTTACAAGCTCTAAAAATTTGGTCTTCTTCCCAACTGAATCCATAAGAGTCATATGTAAATTTGGATTACATATGGCTATTACCAATCCTGGAAAACCAGCACCAGTTCCTATATCTATCCCTCTACCTTCCCTAAAAGCTAATTCTTTATGAATAATTATAGTATCCAAAAAGTGTTTTTCTATCATATCCTCTTTATCTCTAATAGCTGTAAGATTTGTATGACTATTATATTCATAGAGCATGTTTGCATATATCATAAGTTTATCAATAGTTTCTTCTTCCAACATAATTTCAAGTTTTTCTAATCCCTCTAAAAAAAATTCTTTCACAATTTTATCCTTTCATAAGAAGTTTAACAAGGACCTGAATCACTTCAGGTTCCCATTAAAATCCTTTTTTTCTATTGTCTAAACACATTAATAAAACAGTAATATCCGATGGGTTTATCCCAGATATTCTACTTGCCTGACCTATATTTCCAGGCCTAACTTTCTTTAACTTTTGCTTTGCTTCTCCTGTAATACCACCTATAGAATCATAATCAAAATCTTCTGGTATTAGCCTATTTTCAAGTTGTTTGTGCTTTTCTATCATTTTTAAGGATCTTTTAATATAACCTTCGTATTTTGCTTGAACTTCTACCTGATATTTTGTATCTATATCGTAAAGGGATACATCTATACCTTCTAGCTCTTCACATATATATTCTATATCTGCAAAATTTACTTTTGGTCTTTTTAAGAGTTCTATCAGTGTTAAACCACTTTTAAGTTGTTTCTCTTCTCTATTAGCTAGTACCTCTTTTACTCTCTCATTTGCAGTTCCAACTCTTATTTCATTGAATTTTTCTATTATTTCCTTTACATCTACTTCTTTTTTTACTACTCTTCTATAGTCATCTTCTTTTAATAAACCAGCTTTATAACCTAAGTGACTAAGTCTTAAATCTGCATTATCTTCCCTAAGTAATAATCTATACTCACTTCTAGCTGTAAACATTCTATATGGTTCATTAGTTCCTTTAGTAACTAGGTCATCTATAAGAGTACCTATATACGAATCTGCCCTATCAAGTATCAAAGCTTCTTTATTCTGAAGCTTTAGAGCTGCATTCATTCCAGCTATAAGACCTTGACAAGCTGCTTCTTCATACCCACTAGTTCCATTTATCTGACCTGCTAAATAAAGGCCACTTATCTTTTTAGTTTCAAGAGTAAATTTGATTTCACTAGGATCTACGTAATCATATTCGATGGCATATGCATATCTCATAATTTTACTTTTTTCTAATCCTTCTATTTTGCTAAGCATATCATATTGCAAATCTGCTGGTAAACTTGATGAAAAACCACTTATGTATACTTCATTAGTATCATATCCCTCCTTTTCTAAGAAAAGGTGATGTCTTTCTTTATCTTGATATCTATTAACTTTATCTTCTATACTCGGACAATATCTAGGACCAATTCCTTCAATTGTTCCATTATACATAGGAGATCTATGTTTATTATCTAAGATTATCTTATGAACTTCAGTATTAGTATGTGTTATATAACATGGTATCTGTTCTCTCTTTTCAACTTCTTCATAAGTTGATCTCATGGAAAATTTAAGAGGTTCTACATCTCCCGGCTGTTCTTCTAATCTTTCTATATCCATCGTTCTAAAATCAATACGTGGTGGTGTACCTGTTTTAAATCTCCCTAATTTTAGACCAAGTCTTTCTAAACTTAAAGGTAGCTCTTCACTACTTAATTCACCCATACGTCCACCTTTATATTGTTTGTTACCAACATGAATTAATCCACGCATGAAAGTACCAGTTGCTACTACTAAAGCTTTTGTTTTATATTCAACTCCCACTTTTGTTTTTATTCCAACTACTTTTCCATCTTCAACTATTATATCCGTAACCATACCTTGAATTGCATCAAGATTTTCAGTATTTTCAATAGTTTTTTTCATTTCTTTATGATATTCTTTTTTATCTGCTTGGGCACGAAGAGATCTTACTGCAGGACCTTTTTTTGTATTTAAAATACGCATTTGGACAAAAGTTTTGTCTATATTTCTTCCCATCTCTCCACCAAGAGCATCTAACTCTTTTACCAAGTGAGATTTTGCCGGACCTCCAACACTTGGATTACAAGACATAACTCCTATATTATCAAGTGTAATTGTAAAAATCGCTGTTTTTTGTCCCATACGAGCACTAGCTAAGGCAGCTTCTACCCCTGCATGACCTGCTCCTATTACTATTATGTCATATTCATGAATATGCATTTTTCCTCCTCATTACTTCAAAGCTTCTAACTCTTTAGCTGTTTTTGCATCTGTTACAACAACTAAAGTATCTCCCTTATTAATTATACTTTCTGCACTAGGACTTACTTCATTCTCTCCATTTTCTCTCCTAATTGCTATAATATTTGCTCTATATCTTTTCCTAATATCAAGACCAATAAGTGTTTTTCCCACAAATGATATTGGTGCTTTTACTTCTACAATTAAAAAATCCTCACTAAACTTAAGATGTTCTATTATTTCTGGTTCCATCTCCTGAAGAGCCACTCTTTTTCCCATATATGTTTCAGGAAATACTATTTCATCTGCTCCTATTTTTTTTAATACTTTGCCGTGTGCATTTGTAATAGCCTTACAAACTATACGTTTAATTCCCATTTCTTTTAATGTCAATGTTATTAATATGCTTGCTTGAATATTTGAACCTATAGCAACAATTGCTACGTCAAAATTATTTACACCTAAATCTATAAGGCTTTTTTCATCTGTTGCATCAACTTCTACTGCATTATCAACTATGTCATTATTAACAGCTTCCTGAATTATATCCTCATCTACATCTATTGCTAATATACTTTCACCAGCTTTATACAAAGTTTCTGCTACACTTGACCCAAAACGTCCTAATCCAACCACTAGATATTGCTTCATCTTTTCCTCCTAACCAACTAATATATTTTCTTTTGGATATCTTATCCTTAATTTTTTCTTCTTTTCTCCCACAGCAAGAGCTACAGTTAATGGTCCTGCTCTACCAATAAGCATCGTAATTATTATTATCACTCTAGAAACAGTTGATAATTCTGGCGTGAGTCCCATGGATAATCCTACTGTTCCAAAGGCTGATACTGCTTCAAATACTATTTTTACAAAATCACCTTGCTCTATACTTAGTAGGGCTAATGATACAAAACTGACATAAAGTAATGAAATTACAAGTATTACCATTGCTCTATTAAGAACCTCCCAAGATATTCTTCTATTACTAATATTAATATCTGATTCGCCACGTATTATTCCTATAATATAAAATAATATTACACCAAATGTCGTTGTTTTTATACCTCCACCAGTAGACCCAGGAGAAGCTCCAACAAACATAAAGAGCAAAAACATAAATATACTTGCTGGTCTCATCTTTTCCATAGAAACACTATTGAATCCAGCAGTTCTTGTTGTTACACTTTGGAAAAAGGAAGCTACCCATTTTTCTACAAAAGTCAAGTTTCCAATAGTTGCAGGATTTGTTCTCTCTACAAAATAAAATAGAACTGTTCCTGATACTAATAACAAAACTGTAATTTTCAAAGCAAGTTTTGAGGTTAAATTAAATTTTTTTCTTCTTGTTTTGAAAAATAATATATAGGAGTTTATAACAGCAAAACCAATACCACCAAGCACTATTAGTCCTGCTATTGTAAGGTTAATTATATAATTACCCTTGAATCCCTCTAAACTATCTGTAAAGAGTGAAAAACCTGCATTACAAAAAGCTGATACTGAATGAAATACAGAATAATATGTTGCTTTTAAAAATGAATAATCTTTCCTAAATTGAGTAAATAATAGTAAGGCTCCTACACCTTCTATAGTAAAAACTATTGCCATAAGAGTTCTTATAAACCTTACTATTCCTCCAAGTGCTTCTTGATTCAAATCTTCTTTTAATATCTTCTTTTCTTCATAACTGATTCTTTTTCCTATTAACATCATTAGTATAGATGAAAAAGTCATTATACCTAATCCACCTAGTTGTATAAGTATTAAAATTATTGTCTTACCAAAGTAGTTGTATGTTTTACTAACATCAACTACAGACAAACCTGTAACTGATACAGCAGAAGTAGCTGTAAATAGTGCTGTCAAAGGACTATAATCTCCCTTTTTATAGTATGATATTGGCAGTGATAACAACACTGTTCCAATAAGTATTATTACTACAAATGAAAGTAATAATATCTTTGATGGAGTAAGATTCTTCTTCAATCTTTTAAGCATAATTTTCCATCCTTTCTACGCAAAAAATCTCCTTGTATTATACATTATTTTTTCACTAGTTGCAAGGATAAGAAAGGGAGATGAGATAAATAATCATCCATAGTTAAACTGTGGTTTTTATATTAATTATTTTATTATTATATTAATTCTTATTTATATTTCTTTCTCTGAAAAATTCTTCCTTAAATTACTTTTATTAATTTCCTCCATTTTATCCTTTAGGGAAGAAACAACTTTGATTTTTTTTTAATCCTTAAAATTCTATCTTCATTTAGTAAAGCTTCCTTTGTTTGACTAATCATTACTAATATGATAAAATCATTCTAAAAGTCAATTTTTAATGAAAGGAAGAAGTGATATTGGTTAGGAAATTAAAAAAGAAAACAACTGTCATCAAAAGTAACTTAGTTAAAATGAAGGATTTTGACTATGTAATCAACTTTGGCGACAATACACCTTTATTAATTGAAAGGTATTACAAAGGCTTAGATTTACTAGAAGAGAACAACTACTTAGAAGCAGAAGGAATCTTTAAAAGTATTGTTAGTCAAGTTTGGGGACACTTTGACTCTTTAGTTTCTTTAATTGACCTATACTTAGAAAGAGATGATCAAGCTAATATAGGAAAGAGTTTTAACTTGGGGATTAAACACACTAAATTCCTATTGGATCAACTACCAGAGGGTGGTAAATTACCTTGGGATTATTCGTCTAATAAGGGCTTTTTAAAATTTCTTTATAAATCTGGTATCAGATACATGAATTTATGGAAATTTGATGAAGCAGAAAAAACATTTAGATTAATGCTTAACTTAGACCCAGGTGACAATCAAGATGTAACAGAAGTATTAATTGAAGTATTATTTGAAATGGAAGAATTTGATAAAATCATAGCCTTAACTGAAAAATATGAAAATTTCAAAAATCCATCAACAATATTTAATAGAATACTTGCACTGTATTCAATTAATGAAACTAATAAAGCAAAAGAATTAATTAAAGAACTAAAAGAGGAAAATATAAAAATATTTAATTTGTTAGACGAACAGTTAGAAAAAGAAAAGACTTTAACAGAATATATTCCCTATAGTGCTTTGGAAGATAAGAGCCAATTTTATTGGAATAATTTCTTTAGATATTGGGACAATGAAAATGGTGCCTTAGCTTTCTTAGAAAACCATATTGTTCAAGGAAATATAAAAACTACTGAAAAACCTAAGTTAAATGTAATTAATGAATTTAAAAAATCTATGATTTCAGAGAAACTTAAAGAAGTTACTATTACAGGTCATTTAAACAATCTAGAGAGTTTTAAAGAAGAATTAGAAACTGTAGATAAGGTTATTGAAAAATTGGAAAAAGAAGTTAAAAATTATACTAAAACTGTCTTTACTAAAACAATAACTTCTCTTAATAAATTTTACACTTTCTCAGTAGATAACAAAAAGACATTAAGAAATATAAAATTAAAGTTAAAAGAATTGAAAGATAAACATATAATTAATTTTTAATTTTTATGAGTTTGGTTTAAAGAGCCAAACTCTTTTTATTTAAAAAATTTTTTTTAGTTAAGAAATTATACTATGTTCATTTAAAAGAGAAGTATAGGACAAAATATCTTTTTTGTGCTATAATAAATAGCAATTTTACCTTGCAAAGGAGTATTATGGATAGTATTGATATTTTTTGTTCTGTAATTGATAATTATGGAGATATAGGTTTTGCATACAGACTTGCAAAAAGTTTGAAAAAAAAAGATAAAAACCTTAAAATAAGATTATTTTTAGATGACTTAATATCATTTAATAAAATCAATAATAAAGTAAACATCAATAAAAAAAATCAGATTATTGACAATATTGAGTATATTAATATAAAAAATTTTGAAAAAGAAGATTATCTAAGTATTATACCTAGTCAAGTAGTAATAGAAACTTTTGCTTATAATATAGATGAAAACTATTTTATTTCTTATGAAAAAAATTTAAAAGTAATTATCAATTTAGAATATTTAACAGCAGAAGAATGGACTAAGGAATATCACCTTCAAAAATCTTATATAACTCTGAAGGGCGTAGAAAAATATTTTTACATGCCTGGCTTTGCTAGCTGGAGTGGTGGCATTATTATAAATCAAATTAATAGTGTAGAAAAAAAAGCTTTTATTAAAAATATAAGTTATAAATATGGAAGTAAGGAAGTAGAGGTAGAAGAGAATGATTTGTTAATTAGTATTTTCACTTATGAATTTAATTTTGAATTTTTTTTGAAAAAACTTTATAATGTTTATAAAGATAAAAATATCTACTTGTTTATTTTTGGAGAAAAAAGTCAGAAAGCTTTTGAAGTACTTGAAAATCATAAAAATATTAAAATTATTAAAATGGAATATCTAAATCAAGAGGATTATGATACTTTTATAAATTTATGTGATTTTAATCTTATAAGGGGTGAAGAATCTTTTGTAAGAGCTATGCTTAGTGGTAAAGCTTTTCTATGGCATGCTTATTGCCAAAAGGAAGGAATCCATCTTGAAAAAATTCAAGGTTTTTTAAATTTTATTAATGATTTCTTTTTAGATAAAAAAACTTTTGAGATTTTTTCAAAATTAATGTATAATTACAACTTTAGAGAAGAAAATAATTATAATATAAATAATGTTGATTTTGAGCCTTTCTTTAGAAACATTGATAAATTCGATAAAGTATTTAAAAAAATCAGTTTATATTTAGAAAAAAATAACCTAACAGATAAACTGTTTGATTTTTTAACAGAAAAAGTAAGTAAATGATATACTTATTAAAGTAGTTATTTAATATATAAATTTAAGGAGGCATTTATGAAAACTGCACAAGAATTAAACTCTGGTAATATTATCAAAATGGGTGACGATGTATTCATCATATTAAAGGCAGCTTACAATAAATCTGGAAGAAATGCTGCAGTAGTTAAAATGAAATTAAAAAACCTAATAACAGGTCAAATTAAAGAAGAAGTTGTTAAAGCAGCTGATAAATTTGAAGATATTAGATTAGACAAAGCTAAAATGCAATACTTATATGGAATGGATGGAGATTACAACTTCATGAACAACGAAACATTTGAGCAAATTGCTCTTACCGAAGAGGATTTAGGCGATGCTATTAATTTCTTAGTTGAAGAAATGGAAATCGAAGTGCTATTCTACGAAGAAAGACCTGTAGGAATTGAATTACCTACTACAGTTGAGAGAGAGGTAACTTATACGGAACCTGGATTAAGAGGAGATACTACTGGAAAAGTAACTAAACCTGCAAGTATTGCTACTGGATTCGAACTACAAGTTCCTTTATTTGTAAATATTGGAGATACAATCAAAATTGACACTAGAAATGGTCAATATATGGAAAGAGTTAATAAATAATATTTTTTAGAAACAATAAAAATGATTCTTTATTAAGTGATATAGATAAAAAATCAAAACTAAATAAAATATTTCTTTGGGACTTTGATAAGATATAGTTATACTGTCAAAGTCTTTTTTTTATTACACGAAATTAAATTTCTCCTTTTCCCTTGCTATTTCTCTCTCTTTTTCATCTGAATATTTAGTTAATATGCGTAATTTCATGTATTGCTAGTGCATCTCCTAGATTTCCACCTTTAGCTTTTCCTACATTATCATAATTTTTATACTCTGTTCTTGCTTTAATTTCTTCAATTATTCTTCCTCTCTCAGTTGGACTAATATCTTTATTTTTCCAAACCAAATCAGGATTTTTTAATATCTCATCTATATGTTTGGTCAATTTATCTATTCAATTCCCAATGTCCCCTAAAACCCCTACCAGACAACCCACTTTAAGCAAAAGGGCTTCTGCGACCTTCTACCTCTAATATTTTATTCCATTCATATCATAGTATAACTTCAATACCTCCATTGGTTCATATTTTTCCAATGATCTTATCTTTATAAATTCATTTGGTGCCAAATAATCTTCTTCTTTTCTTTACCCAACCAGACCCTTCTAACTCAAATCTTTTAT
>CAZFBB010000059.1:0-16601 GCA_964517235.1 uncultured Fusobacteriaceae bacterium | reverse complement strand
AAAAGAGGAGTAATTATTATTTTATAGTAGTTAATTTGTTTATATTTTTTTATGTATAAAAGAAAAGAGCGATTTGAAAATCAGCTCTTTATTTTTTATGAAATTATTACTCTCAATGAAATAAGTATTTAAATAGAACCAAATTTTAAAAGTTCTATCTTATTTAAAATTAAGAGACATGCTTCTATTTTAGTATTTCATCAAAAGCTTTCATCATAGCTTCTAATTTATTATCAACAGCTTCTTTACTTTCAGCATTGACACCAAAATAATACTTGATTTTTGGCTCAGTACCAGATGGTCTAGCTGTAATATGTGTGCCATCTTCCAAAATTAACTGTATAACATTAGATTTTGGTAAATGAGTAGAAGAAACATCTTTACTTTCAATATTAATAACTTTTTGTAGTTGGAAGTCTTTTAAAGTAAGTACTTTAAGTCCATGTACTTCTAAAGGGGTATTATCTCTTAAAGTAGTCATAATATTTGCTATTTTTTCAGCACCTTCTTTGCCACTCATAGTAACTGCATTTATCCCTTCTTTATACCAGCCATATTTTTCATACATTAATCTCAGTTCTTTTGCAATAGATGAACCTATAGAGTTGTAATACGTAGCCATTTCAGCAATAATCAAAGTTGAAACAACAGCATCTTTATCTCTTGCATGAGTACCAATAAGGTATCCATAACTTTCTTCAAAACCAAATAAATATGTACCGTCAACTTGTCCATTTTCAAATTCTCTTATTTTTTCTCCAATAAATTTAAAACCAGTTAATGTTCTAAAGATATTTACATTATGGTCTTTTGCAATAATATCAAGCATAGGAGTTGAAACAACAGTACTAATTACTGCTCCATTACTTGGAATATCCTTCTTAAATTTCAATATATAATTCATTAATAAAAGTCCAACTTGATTACCATTTGGATAAATCCAGTTATTGTTTTCATCTTTTACTGCAATACCTATTCTGTCAGCATCAGGGTCATTGGCCATAACTATAGTTGAATTCTTCTCTTCAGCTAACTTTATTCCTAGTTGAAAAACAGCAGGGTCTTCAGGATTAGCGTAACTACACGTTGGGAAAGTTCCATCTGGTTCTTCTTGTTCTTTTACTGTAATAACATCAAATCCCATTTCTTTTAATGCTCTTTGAACAGGTCTTCTTCCTGTACCGTGAAGTGGACTATATATTATGGGAAAGTTTTCTTTTCCTTTTATATTTATATTAATCGATTCTTTTTTGATAGTATTAATATAATTATCATCAATATCAGAGTCTATAGTAATCAATAATCCAGAATCTCTAGCTTCTTTTTCAGAAATAAGCTTAATGTCTTCAAATTTTACTTTATTAACATTATTAACTATTCCACTTGCATGAGGGTCTACAATTTGACCACCATCTTCCCAATATACTTTGTAACCATTGTATTCTACTGGGTTATGTGAAGCAGTAACTACAACTCCTGCAAGAGTTCCTAACTGTCTAACAGCAAAACTAAGCTCAGGTGTAGACCTAAGAGAATTAAATAAGTAAGCTTTGATTCCATTTGCAGCTAAAACTAAAGCAGTATTTAAAGAATATTCTACTGAACCTATTCTACAGTCATAGGCAATAGCTACACCTTTTTCCTTTGCTAATTTAGAATCTATACTTAGCATATAATTGGCAAGACCTTGTGTTGCTTTTCTAATCATATACTTGTTCATTTTATTTGTTCCAACACCCCTGATGCCTCTCATACCACCAGTTCCAAAAGCCAAGTCAGTATAAAAACTTTCTTCTATCTCTTTTTCATTAGTATTCATTTCTTCTAGTATTTTTTTATCTTCTTCGTCAATAAATGAAGAGCTGAGCCATTCTTTATATTTGTTCATATATTCCATGTGATACCCCCATTGTTATAAAATGTATATTAGATTTTACCAAAGAAAATAAACAAAATCAAGTTTATTGCCATTTAAAACAGTAAAGTATATTAAATATTAATATCTTAAGAAATAAAGAGCTTAATTAAAGTATAGAACATATTACAATAATGAGTGCTGAAAATATTACAAAATATGAAATTTATAAAAGAGGTAATATAATAGATATAATTAAAATGAAACTTTTAAGTAGAAGTTTCTTGTAAATAAAGAAATAAACTAATATAATTAATTTAGAGGTGATAAGTATGATTTTAGCTTTGACTGGTGGAATTGCAACTGGAAAATCAACGGTATGCAATATATTTCGTATTAATGGATATAAAATTGTAGATGCAGATGAAATAGCTAAAGAGATAGCTGAAAATATAGAAATATTAAAAGAAATAGAAAAAGGATTTGGTAAAGAGTTTGTTAGGAATAATAAACTTAATAGAAAATTACTGAGAGAAGTTGTTTTTAAAGATAAAAAAAAAGTGGAAAAATTAAATGAAATTATGCACCCACCAATTATTAAGGAAATAAAAAGACAACTTATAAATTACAAAAATGAAAAGGTAATAATTGTAGATATTCCCCTATTGTTTGAGAGTAACTTGGAATATTTGGCAGATAAAATTCTTTTGGTAGCTTGTGAAAAGAAAATTCAAATAGAAAGGGTTATGAAGAGAGATAATGTAACAGAAGAAAATGCTAAAAACATAATTAAAAAGCAGTTAAGTCTTGATGTTAAGCGGAAAAAATCAGATTATATTATTGAGAATAATCTTGATATAGGAAGTTTGGGAGTAGAAGTAGAGAAGGTAATAGAAGAAATAAGAGATTGTTTTTAGTTAGTCATATTTTTTAGTATTATTGTGTAATTGAAAATAAAGCGTAGCTGAATTAGCTACGCTCTTTCTTTTAAATATTCTTGTGGGTCAAGGGGAACAACACCCTCTGTTGTTCTTTTTCTAAGTTCAAACTTTAAAAGTTCAGATGAAATGCCTATAACACTATCTGTGTCTTTTATGTAATCACCCTTTTTATAATTTAATTTGTCAAGGTTGGTGTAGATAGATATATAGCCATCATTGTGATAAACGAATATTGAATTACCTAAACTAGCTTTTACACCAGAAAATATTACCATACCTGGTCCTATTGCATAAATCTCTTTATTTGTAACAGTTGAAAATTCCACTCCACCAAAATTGCTTTCTTTAAAGTTTTTTACAACATTTATTTCTTTAACAGGATATAAAAAATTTAATGATTTTGAAGTTTTAGGGACTTCATAAACTTCCTCTTTTACTTTTCGTTCTTCAATAACATTCTCATTTAATAGGGGTTTTGTAATATGAACCTCTGTTTTTTTAATGGTACTAGGAACATACTTGTCTGTTCCATCGTTCAAATCTGCATAGGTAACGGTAGTTCCTTTATCTGTTCCATCAATGATGTTATTATTATTTGTACAAGCTACTATAAATAGTAATAACAAAGTTATAATTTTTTTTGACATAAATCACACCTCAATCTTTAAATCCATGTTTGTATTATAACACAATAAATAACAAAGAAAAAGGTTTTTAAAAGGGAATTATAAAAAATATTTTAATATTTCGTAAAAGTTAAATATATAAAAAAAGAGAAAAAAATCACTTTATTTTAAAAGTTAAAATGAAAACTAACATGTAAAACAATATTTAACAAAATTAAAAAAAGAATTCATTTAAAAGAGTGAAAAAATTCTCTTTATTATAAGATGCAATCAAGCTAGAAGCCTTGATTCTTTTTGATTTAATGTTATATATACATTTTGAATTAAGAACAGTTTGTGGTATAATATCTAGGTAAAATGAACAATTAAAGGAGAAATATATGTTGGAATTATTTATATCTCCAAGTAAGTATATATCAGGTTATGATAACTTGGGAGAGCTAGGATCAGAAGTATTCAAATTAGGAAAAAAAAGTTTGGTATTAGTTGACAAAAAAACAGATATTTTAGCTAAGAAAGGAATAGATTCTTTAGAAGAAAATAATATAAAAGTGGAAAAAATTTATTTTGAAGGAGAATGCTCTTTTGATGAAATAAAAAGGTTAACTAACATTGCCATTGAAAAAAATGTAGATAATATAGTTGGTTTTGGTGGAGGAAAACTCATTGATACAGTAAAAGCAGTTGGTTATGATGCAGATATAAAAATAATTACTGTTCCTACCGTGGCTGCTACTTGTGCAGCATGGTCAAGTCATAGTGCAGTTTATACACCAGATGGAATAAGTGAAACTTATTATGCTATCTATAAAAATCCAGATTTGTTATTTTTTGATAAAAAACTTAATGGAGAAGCACCTGTAAGATACACTATTGCTGGTATGGTAGATACTCTTGCAAAATGGATTGAAACAAGGGCTTTTACAAGTGGAATAAAAGAAAAAAATACAGAATTAGAAATTGCAATTTATTTGGCTAAAAAATGTTATGAAGAAATTTTGGAGTATGGTCAACAAGCAATAGAAGATATGAAAAATAAAAAGTACTCAGAAGCAGTAGATAAAATACTTGAACATAATATATTAACAGCAGGACTTGTTGGTGGTATAGGTGGAGAAGCCTGCAGAGCAGTAGCTGCACATGCGATTAATAATGGACTTACAGTAATACCTAGGTTATATTTTGGAAATTTACATGGAGAAACAGTAGGCTTTGGTAATTTGGTTCAGTTGATACTAGATGGTCATAAAGAGGAAGCTGTAAAAATAGCAAAATTTTATAAGGCTATTGGAGCACCAGTAAAATTAGAGGATTTAGGTTTTGGCAATTTAGATAGTGTAACTTTAGATAAAATTGTGCAAAAAGCCATGTATAAGGGAGATACAATGTGGAATTTACCATATGAATTTAACTTTGATATAATAAAAAATACAATTTTAGAAGCAAATAGTTTGTTAGATTAAGGAGAAGAAATGGAGATAGTAGCACCAGCAGGAGAGTATAGTAAATTAGAAGCAGCTATACTTGGAGGAGCTAATTCATGTTACTTGGGATTAAAAGGATTTGGGGCAAGAAGAAATGCAGGGAATTTTACTATGGATGAGCTAAAAAAAGCTATTGATTTTGCTCATTTATATAATGTAAAAGTTTATTTGACACTAAATACTATCTTTAAAGATAAAGAGATAGAGGCTTTGTATGAAAATATAAAAACAATTTATGAATATGGTATAGATGCTTTTATTGTACAAGATTTTGGAATGTTTTATTTTTTAAAAAAGAATTTTCCACAAGTTGAGTTACATGGAAGTACTCAAATGACTATAAGTAATTATGTAGAAGCACAATTTTTAAAAGACCTTGGTTTTAGTAGGGTAGTTTTATCTAGAGAATTAACTTTTAATGAAATAAAAAGTATAAAAGAAAAAGTGGATATTGATTTAGAAATATTTGTTTCAGGAGCTTTATGTATAAGTTATTCGGGCAACTGTTATTTGAGTAGTTTTGTAGGTGGACGTAGTGGAAATAGAGGAATGTGTGCTCAGCCTTGCAGAAAAAAATACAAAGTAAATAACGAAGAAAGTTATTTCTTTAGTCCTAGAGATCAACTTATGGATTATAAAGAAGTTGAAAAATTAAAGGATATAGGTGTCGAAAGCATAAAAATTGAAGGACGTATGAAAAGTGAAAAGTATGTTTTTGAAACAGTATCATATTATAAAGACTTGTTAAATGGAGATAAAAATAGAAACAGATTAGTGGAAAAAGTATTTAACCGTGGTTACTCTAAAGGATATTTTTACGGTATAGATAAAGAACTTATAAATACTCAATATTCCTTTGATTTAGGAGTAGATTTGGGAACAATAGATAAAAAAGAGATTAAATTAAAAGAAAAGCTCCATTTAGGTGATGGAGTAGTTTTTTTAGATAAGAATTATGAAAAAATAAGTGGAACTTATATAAATAAAATAATTATAGATGAAAAAAAAGTAAGCCAAGGGGAAAAGGGTCAAAATGTAAAGATATCTATGCCAAAAGGAACTAGGTATGTTTACAAAAATTATGATAAAAATACCATGGATAAACTAACTAGAGATATAAAGAGCACTAGAAGAAGAGAAGGACTAGATGTAAAAGTTTTTGCTCATAAAGGGGAAAAGTTAGAGTTAACACTTTCTGCGAGTAAACATAAAATAAGTCTTTTAGGACCAGTGGTTGAAGAGGCAAAAAATCTCGCAAATGAAGAGAAAGTTAGAGAAAAAATAGGAGAGTTGGGTGAAACACCTTTTTATCTAAATAAATTTGAATTTGATTATAAAGAAGCTTTTTTGCCTTTTTCTATGCTTAAATCAATTAGGAGACAAGGAGTAGAAGAGTTAGAAAAAAAGATAATAGACTCTTATAGAAGAATTGCCAATAAAAAGTGGATTTTAGATAGGACTTTTGACAAGGTAAAAAAAGAAGAAAAGATAAGAATAGTTTGTAAAGAAGAGTGGCAGGTTGATTTTGTAAAGAAACTTGGCTATGAAGAGGTGTATTTAAAAAACCCTGATGTAGTGAGAGAAGAAAGAATAAATATGATTGACCTTAATAATCCTTTATCAGGAAGTCTGTACCAACTAATAAATAATAAAAATAGTGAAGTTTATTTAGACTGGAACCAAAATATATCTAACTCATATGCAATCTATTTGTTAAAGGAAAAATTTGAGAAATTAAAAAGTTTATGTATAAGTCCCGAGTTAAAAGAAAAAGATTTAGTTGAAATAAAATCTTTTGGTTTAAAGAAGGAACTGGTTATATATGGTAGATTAAGAGCTATGTATATAGAAAAGGATTTGGGTGAAGGAATATTATTTAATGAACAAAAAGATAAGATCTTAGTTGTGAAGAATAATCTTGGAAATAGCGAAGTATATTATACTGAACCTATGAATTTAATACCTAAATTGGATATTCTAAAAAATATGTTTTATGATATATTCAGAATAGAATTTACCTTTGAAGATAAAGAAGAAATTAGAGAAGTGTTAGATTCATTAAAAAGTAAAAAGGGAAGGTATATTCCATATAATTTTGAAGTCGGGGTATATTAAGGAGGAAAAAATGAGAAAAGATACAGTAAAACTATGGGCTACTTGGTTTACACTAGGTAATGCAAAAAAGGCACCGGGAACTATTGGAACTTTGGGAGCTATTCCACTATATTTACTTATTAATTCATTAAGGCATCTAATTACTAATGAAAAATTATATAATTCTTTATATTTTACATTTTTAATTGGATTTTTTGTATTTAGTGTATACATTTGTGATAGATGTGAAAGGGATGTATATGGAAAAAAAGATCCACAAATGGTGGTAATAGATGAAGTACTCGGCTTTATGACAACAATGTTTCTTGTTAATCCACAAGGGATATTACAGACTATAATATTAATATTATTGGGTTTTAGCTTGTTTAGATTTTTTGATATAACTAAATTAGGTCCTATTGATAAATCTCAAAATATAAAAAACGGAATAGGAGTTGTAGCTGACGACTTTTTGGCAGGAATAGGAGCTAATATTATTCTTGTTATAATAAGTGGGTTACTATGAGTATAGAAAAGCACATTAAAAAAGCTTACGAAGAGTTAATTGATAGTTTTTTTAATTTAGAAAATGACCTTATTACTAATTTGAATGATGAGTTATTAATAGACCTTTACTTTGAGCAATTAGAAACAATAGTAAAATATATAGCTATATCTTTTTTAAAGTTTGATGAAGACAGAGATCTTTATTTGGTAACTAAAGAAAAGGGATATAACAAAGAATTAAAGAAAAAAAGATTAAAAACTGTAAGAGACGGTATTATTAAATGGGCTGGAAAGTTAGGTAGACCCTTTGTGTTAAAGGGTGAAGGTAGGGTTAAAACACATGTTATCCTACCTGTATTGGTGAAGGAGGAATTAATAGGAGCCTTTATATTAGACACACAGCTTGATGAAAATTACTTTGATCAAAACAAAACAAGAATATTACAAATAATTTCAAATAGAATATCTATAGCTTTCGAAAATAGGGAACTTTATAAAAATTTAGAAAAAAGAAATTACAAATTAAGAGTATTGAAAAATTATTTAGATACAGTTATTACTAATATGACTGATGGTATAGTTGTTTTAGATGAGCACAATAGAGTAATGGTTTTTAATAGAGAAATAGAAAATCTTACATTGATAAAAAGAAAAGAGATTGTTGGAGTTAAACTTTGTCAAAGTAAATTAGAAGAGGATTTTAAGAAAAAATTAGAGCCATTAATAATAAGAGCTAAGAATACTAAAAGGCTAGAGGAAGAATTATCATATAAATTAGAAGATAGTTTAATTCCTTTTGGAGTTAGCATAAAAAGATTAGAAGATGAAATTGATTTTGCAGGGACTATAATCGTTTTAAGAAATTTGAAGGAAAGTAAGGAGCTTAAGGAATTAAAACGTATAGATAAATTAAAGGATGAATTTATTTCTATGGTTAGTCACGAACTTCGTACACCACTTACTAGTATAAAAGCTTATACAGAAACGCTACTAGACATGGAAGGAGAAAGTTATCAAAAGGAGTTTTTAGAAATAATAAGTGAAGAGACAGATAGATTAAATAGACTTATTAATGAAATATTAGATTTATCCAAAATTGAAGCAGGTAAGATGGAATTTAACCATCAAGAGGGGGATATAAATGACATAATAAATAAAGCCTGTAGAAATATGGAAACATATGGAAAAAGTAAAAATATAACAATAAATTTTATTCCTGATTTAAGCATAGGTAAAATTTTATTTGACAAAGATAGGATTTTGCAAGTATTATTAAACTTGATAAATAACGCAATCAAATTTACCCATAGTGATGAAAGCATAGATATAAGAGTGGGAATATATAACAAAAAATTTGTAAAAGTAGAAGTAGAGGATAGAGGTGTCGGAATAGACAAGGAAGATCAAGAGATTATATTTCAAAAATTTAAACAAGTACAAAATATAATGACTAGAGAACATGGGGGAACTGGTTTGGGTTTACCTATATGTAAAAAGATAATAGAAGAACACTTTGGAGAAATCTGGGTAGAATCTGAAAAGGGAAAAGGATCTAAATTTATCTTCACTTTACCTATTTAGGAGGAAACATGGCTAAGAAGATATTAGTTGTTGATGATGAAAAGCATATAATTCAAATAGTTAAATTTAATTTAGAAAAAAGAGGGAAATATGAAGTTGTTACTGCTTCAGATGGATTAGAAGCATTAGATGTGTATAAAAATGAAAATCCAGACCTTATAATTTCAGATATTATGATGCCTAATATGACAGGTTTTGAATTATATGAGGAGCTTAGAAAGGTAGATAAAGAAATTCCATTTATTATCTTGACTGCAAAAGGTCAAGATTCATACTATGAAGAGGGAAAAGAAAAAGGAATAATTGATTTTTTAACTAAACCTTTTAGTCCCAAATCTTTACTTGCTAGGGTAAAGGAGATGTTGGGAGAATAATGAAAGCATATCTAATTCTTGTAGGTACAGAACTTCTAAATGGTGCTATTTTAGATACTAATAGTATTTATATGGCAGATGAACTAAATAAATTATCTATAGAAGTTGTCGGAAAGATGACTTGTATGGATAAGGTAGAGGATATAGTAGAATCTATAACTTTCGCTAAGAGTAGGAGTGATTTAGTAATACTTTCAGGAGGTTTGGGGCCGACTATTGATGATTTAACTAAAGATGCTATATCAAAGCACTTAAATGAAGAATTAGTAGTAGATAAATTTCATGAAGAAGAAATGAAGAAAAAGTTCTATGAAAGAGGCATAAAAGTACTAGGAAAAAATATTAAGGAAGTTATGGTTATAAAGAATAGTAAAGTTTTTCATAATGAAGAAGGTATTGCACCAGGATTTTTTATTCATAATATTGCTGCTTTTCCAGGAGTACCAAGGGAATTAAAAAATCTTTTTCCAAAATTTTTGGAGCATATAAAAGTAAAAAATTCGTTAGAAAAGTCATTAATAATAAGAGATTTAATAGTTTTTGGAATACCTGAATCAATTTTGGAGGAGAAAATTATAGGTTTATTCAAAGATAATTATATAACTATTGAGTTTTTGGTTAAAGATTATGGTATAATAGTAAGGTTAATGGGGAACTTTAAAAAAGAATCATATATAATTGAAAAAATAGATGAAATAAGTAAAAAATTAGGAAATAATTTGATTTCAACAAATGGTAGAAAAATAGAAGAATTATTAGTAGAGAAGCTAATGGAAAAAAATTATAAAATAAAAGTAGCTGAGTCGTGTACGGGAGGAATGATTGCTTCTACCCTAGTAGCACTTCCCGGAGTATCCAGTGTTTTTGAAGAAGGGTACGTAACATACAGTAACAAAGCCAAAGAAAGAATACTAGGGGTAAAGAAAGAAACACTTTTAAATTATGGAGCAGTAAGTAAAGAAACTGTAGAAGAGATGCTCTTGGGCTTAAAAAGCGATACAGCAATAGCAGTTTCAGGAATAGCTGGTCCAACTGGGGGAAGTAAAGATAAACCAGTGGGAACAGTATATATTGGAGTTAAGGTAAAGAGGGATATAAAGGTAGAAAGATATGAAATAAAAGGGGAAAGAGAAAGGGTTAGACAAAAAAGTTGTCAACAAGCTATGTTTAATCTTTTGAATATGCTTAGATAGAAAGAGGGTTTGCAATATGTTAGGAGAAAAGATAAAAAAAACTAGAAATGAAAAGGGTTTTTCACTTAGAGACCTTGCAGCTATGGTAGATTTATCAGCAAGTTTTTTATCTCAGATTGAACAAGGAAAAGCTTCACCGTCTATTGAAAATTTGAAAAAAATAGCTAACTGTTTAGATGTAAGAGTAAGTTATTTGATAGAAGATGATGAAGTAAAAAAAGATACTGTTTTAGTAAGAAAAGGAGAGAGAGATAGTATAGAAAGTATAGATTCAAATACAAAAATCTCATTGCTTACTAGTTCAGACATAGATAAAAATATGGAACCTATATTTTATGAAATAGGTCCAAAGGGTGAAAGTGGAAGAGAACCATTTCAACATCCTGGTGAAGAGTTTGTTTTTGTACTTGAAGGTCAATTGGAAGTATATATAAATGACAAGAAATATGAGTTAGTAGAAGGAGATAGTTTATACTTTAAGTCTACTCAAAAACATAAATTTACAAATCCCACTGATGGAATGACGAAAGTTTTATGGGTAGTAACACCTCCTACTTTTTAGCTTTTAATAGAAAGGACACTATGGAATCAAGAGCAAAAAATATAAAGATGATTGTTTTAGATGTAGATGGTACTCTCACAGATGGAAGAATCTATATAGATAATAATGGAGTAGAAACAAAAGCCTTTAATGTTAAGGATGGTTTTTCTATAGTAAGCGGAAGAAAAATGGGGATAAAATTTGCGATAATAACAGGAAGAAGCTCTAAAGTTGTTGAGAAAAGAGCTTTGGAATTAGGTATTGAAGATGTGTATCAAGGGGTACATAACAAAATTGAAAAGTTGGATGAATTACTAGCTAAATATGGAATGACATATGAAAATTGTGCATATATGGGTGATGACATAAATGACATTCCAGCAATGAAAAGATCAAATTTTGTAGGTGTACCAGCAGATTGTGCTGATGCAGTTATGGAATATGCTCATTTTGTTGCTAAATCTAATGGTGGATGTGGAGCTGTTAGGGAGTTCGTGGATTATATTTTAAAAGTTCAAGGACTTTATTCAAAAATTTTAGATAGTTATAAATCTATTTAGTTTGGAGGATTAATATGGAAAAACTTGAAATAAAGGTACTTACATCAGTTAGACTAGCAAAATTATTTATTGCAGGAAGTAGATGGGTATCTAAATACGCAGATGTACTTAATGATTTAAACGTTTATCCTGTACCAGATGGGGATACTGGAACAAATATGTCAATGACACTACAAGCAGTAGAAAATGATCTTATTAGACTTAATGATGAGATGACTATGGAAGGACTTATTGAAACTGTTTCAGAATCAGTGTTATTAGGAGCTAGGGGTAATTCGGGAACAATATTATCACAAATAATCCAAGGTTTTTTAAATGGTATAGTTGGAAAAACTGAACTTGATATTAAAGATGTTGTGCACGCTTTTGATAAAGCAAGAGAATTGGCTTATAAATCGGTAACGGAACCTGTAGAGGGAACAATTTTGACGGTAATTAGAGTAGTGGCAGAAGAAGCTAAAAAGTGGCCTGAAGATAAAGATGATTTCCTAGAATTTTTAACATATATCAAAGAGGTAGCAGGAAAGACAGTAGAAGAAACTAAAGAAATGTTACCTAAATTAAAGGAAGCTGGTGTAGTTGATGCTGGTGGAAAAGGACTTTATTATTTCCTAGAAGGTTTCGAAAAATCAGTTACAAATGTAGAGATGTTGAAGGATTTAGAAAGAATAGTAAATAATCAGAAGAAAAGAAAAACTTTAGTTGATATAGTTGAAGAAGATATTACCTATGGTTATTGTACAGAATATATTATCCTATCTGGAGATTTTGATTCAAATGTTTATAAAAAAGAATTAGAATCCCTCGGTGATTCTATGATAGTTGCACAAACACCGAAAAAAACCAAAACACATATTCATACAAATAATCCAGGTAGAGCACTAGAAATAGCTGGGAAATACGGTGAACTTACAAATATCAAAATAGACAATATGCGTATCCAACATAGAAGTTTAGTAGTGGGAGAAAATGAAAAAACTTTTAAAGTAACAGATTCGCACATACTTGTTGAACAGGGAAATGTTCAAAATGGAGTAGCTTATGTATTAGTTGCTGATACAGTAGAAATGGCTGAATTATTTATAAAAGTTGGTGCAGCAGCAGTACTTATTGGTGGACAAAGTAAAAATCCAAGTGTTGCTGATTTTGAAGAAATATTTGGGGTTATAGATTATGATAAAGTTTTGGTACTACCAAATAATAAAAATATTATTAGTGCAGCAAAAATAGCAGGTGAAAGAAATAAAATAGAAACATTAGTTTTAGAAACAAAAACCATGTTAGAAGGGTATTTCTTCCTTAAACACAAAAATGAAGATTTAAAATTAGTTTCAAGTGAAGCAAATAGGAATATTTCTATAGAAATTACCAAAGCAGTTAGGGATACAAGAGTAGATAATTTAGAAATAAAAGAAGGTAACTATATAGCATTAGTAAATGGTAAAATTAGATATACTGAAGAAAAAGTTGAAGAATTAATAGGAGATATTTATAGAGAGCTTATAACAAAAGATACTTTAAGAATATTTGCAGTACAAGGAAAAGAAACAACTAAAGCTGGAAATGACATGTTAATATCACCAGAATTGGAATTAACTGTATATGAAGGACAACAGGAAAATTATAGCTACTATATTTATATAGAAAATAGAGATCCTAACCTACCAGAAATAGCAATTGTTACAGATAGTGCTTGTGAACTAGCACAAGATACACTAAATGAACTTGGAGTTACTTTAGTACCAATATTAGTAAACTTTGGAAATGAAAGTTATAAGGCTGATATAGAAATGGACAAAGAAACTTTCTGGAAAAGAACTTTAAATGGTGAAATGGCAAAAACCGCTCAATCATCACCAGCAGAAATTAAGAATGCTTTTGAAAAATTATTTGCAAAGGGATATAAGAAGGTAATAGCTTTACATCTCTCAAGCAAAATGAGTGGACAGCAACAAGCAGCTAAGCTAGCAAGGTCAATGACTGGAAGAGAAGATGATATTGCCATAGTTGATAGTAAAGGAGTTACTCTGATACTTGGGCATTTGGTTATGGGAGCAGCAAACCTAGCCAAAAAAGGCGAAAGTTTTGAACATATCATAAATTGGGTTGAAAATACTAGAGAAAAAGCAAAAGCATTTTTCATAGTAAATGATCTAAAGTACTTGGAAAAAGGTGGTCGTATTGGTAAAGCCTCTGCAGTAATTGGGGGAATGCTCAAGATGAAACCTATATTAAAAGTAGAAGATGGTGAAGTTTGTCGTGCTGGAAAAGCGATAGGAGAAAAGGCAGCTATAAGAGCTATAGAAAAGTATGTCAAAGATGAGGCTAAAAATGGAAGTGTTGTAGCATATCCAATTTGGGGTGGAAGAGCAGAAGAATTAGGAAATGCAGATAAGATTAAACAAAATCTTGAAAAAAATCCTAAGATAGATATTAAAGGTAGATTCCAAATTGGACCAGTTATAGGAGCTCATTCAGGACCTATTTATGGTGTAGTATTTTATCCTAAAATTAACTAGCAGAGAGTAGCCATTAGGCTACTCTTTGATTTGTATTAAGATGAGGAGGAGTTATGAGATTATCTACATATTTAGATGAAAAATTTATCTTTCCCCACATAAGTGGGAAAAATAAAGATGAAATAATAGAAAACTTAGTTGGTCAACTGGCAAGTTTAGATAAAAATATAAATTTGTGTAGTAATAAGATGAAAGAAGCAATATTAAAAAGAGAACATGAAATATCTACTTGTATTGGAAATGGAATTATTGTACCACACGCTAGGGTAGAAGATTATGATGATGTAGCAGTAATTATTGCAAAACTTGATAAAGTTGTTGAAACTGAAATAGCAGCTTTACACCAAAAAGCAAATGCAGACATAGTTTTTATGATAGTAGCAGGAAAAACTAAAAATAAAATTATATTAAAACTTATGTCAAGTGTAAGTAGGTTAGCTCAAAATACGGAATTTTTGGAAAAGTTACGAAAAGAAGAAAATCCACAAGAAATAATAAAATTAATTAAGACATTTGAAAAAGAAGTTAAAGATAGAATTACAGCAGAAGATATAATGAATCCAAAAATTCAACCAGCAACGTTAAATGATACTATTGAGGAGATAGCAAAAAGGCTTATAGTAGAAAATAGAACAGGGTTTCCAGTTGTAGATGACTTTGGTAATTTTGTAGGAGAAATTACTGAAAGGGAGCTTATTGAATATGGTATGCCTAAATATACTAGTTTAATGTCTGATTTGAGTTTTATGACTGTTGGTGAACCATTTGAAGAATATTTTAAAAATGAAGAGAGGGTAATAGTAGAGGAATTGTATAGGAAAAATCCGGTGGTAGTAGATAGGAAAGCTAGTATTATGGAGATTAGTTTTATAATGGTAACAAAGGGAAATACAAGATTATATGTAGTTGAAGAGGGTCGATATTTTGGATCTATAGTTAGATCAGATATTATTAAAAAAGTACTACATATTTAAGTTGAGTGGGGAAAATAGGGGATTAAGGATTCGGAGGTAAAAATGGAGTTTATAACAGGAATGATAATATTCATTATAACATTTTATTTGATAGTAACAGAAAAAGTCCCTGGTGCATTAGCAACACTTGGTGGAGGGTTATTAATGGCTCTAGTTGGTATACTTAATGAAGAGCATGCTTTAGAAGCAGTAGCATCAAGGTTAGAGATACTCTTTTTATTAGTTGGAATGATGATAATAGTACATATTATTTCAGAGACTGGAGTGTTTCAATGGTTTGCAATTAAAGTTGCACAATTTGTTAGAGGAAATCCTTTTCCACTAATAGTGTTACTTTCGGTGATAACAGCAATTTGTTCAGCATTTTTGGATAATGTAACAACAATACTTTTAATGGCACCAGTTTCAATACTATTAGCTAATCAATTAAAAGTAAGTCCCTTTCCATTTTTGATGGCAGAAATTATGGCAGCAAATATAGGAGGTTCAGCATCGCTTATTGGTGATCCAACTCAGCTAATTATTGGTAATGAGGGAAAACTTGGATTTAATGATTTTTTATTAAATACGGCACCAGTTTCCCTTGTATCTTTGGTAGTACTTCTACTAACAATATACTTCCTATATAGAAAAGAGTT
Organism: uncultured Fusobacteriaceae bacterium; assembly: GCA_964517235.1. Lineage (GTDB taxonomy): Bacteria > Fusobacteriota > Fusobacteriia > Fusobacteriales > Fusobacteriaceae > CAZFBB01. Next base: position 714 of record CAZFBB010000059.1, on the reverse strand, counting down.
AGTTGTAAGCAGAGATTTAAAGGCTAAGATAATGGAACTTAATCCTTCAAGAGCATTAAAGAATAAGAAACTATTAAAGCAAGCACTAATCATATTTGCTTTAGTAATAATTGGATTTGTGTTAAATAATTTTATCAATAAAGGTTTAGCTATAATATCTCTTAGCGGTGCTGTTGCATTGCTTATTGTAGCTAAGAAAAAACCAGAAGAGGCGTTTAAACATGTAGAATGGGATACTTTATTTTTCTTTATAGGATTATTTATATTAATAGAAGGAGTAGAAACAATACACCTTATTGATATGATAGGAGATAAGATGGTAGAGTTTACAGAAGGACATGCCAAAATAGCCGCTATGGTAATACTTTGGGTATCTAGTATATTTACATCTATTATAGGGAATGTAGCCAGTGCAGCAACCTTTTCTAAAATTGTACATTTTATGATACCTTACTTTGAAAATGTAGATCCTCAAGCATTTTGGTGGGCATTATCATTTGGTACTTGCTTAGGAGGTAATCTAACTATACTTGCTTCAGCAACAAACGTAGTTGCAATTGCAGCAGGAGACAAAGCAGGAGTAAAAATAAGCTTTTTGCAATTTATGAAATTTGGTAGTTTTATAGCTATCCAGTCACTTGTAATAGCCAGTGTTTATGTATTATTTAGATACTTCTAAATAATAAGGGAGAAAGTCAGAATGAGTGTACATTT
>CAZFBB010000058.1:0-16636 GCA_964517235.1 uncultured Fusobacteriaceae bacterium | reverse complement strand
GCTCCTGTTTTTACTGCATCTACAACTTTATCAGCAAGGGCAAAAACTTGTGCATGAGCAAATCCACCGATTATTTCTCCCCTTTCAATTTCCATTGGAGCACTACATTTTTTAGCATCTTCTATTATTTCAGAAAAATCTTTCATTCCATTTTCATCTTCTTTAATATGCTTCCAATTGGGGAATCCAGCGGCATTTGTTGTATAAACTCTTTCTGAGTAAGTGTTATTTGCCTTTGGAGGCACGATGCAATTTGTTGTAAATAATATAGGACCATTAAAGGTTTCAAACTCTTCATTTTGTTTCCACCAAGCATTACCATAGTTACCAACTAAATTATCATATTTTTTAAAGAATGGATAGTAGTTTGCTGGTAGCATCTCTGAATGGGTATAAACATCTACGCCAGTTTCTTTTGTTTGCTCAAGTAGTTCTTCTAAGTCCTTTAGGTCATGTCCACTTATAAGTATTGCAGGATTATTTCTTGTTCCAATATTTACTTTTGTAACTTCAGGATTTCCATATTTCCTTGTATTAGCTCTATCTAATAGAGCCATTACCTCAACACCAAATTTTCCAGTCTCTAATGTTAATGCAACTAATTCATCAGCACCTAAACTATTGTCATTTACTGCTAATAATCCCTTTTCTAAGTGGGCAAATATTGCTTCATTTTCCTCTTCCAAATGAAGAGCATGCATACCATAAGCTGCCATACCTTTTAACCCATATGTAATAAGCTCTCTTAATGATCTAATATCTTCATTTTCACTTCTTAAAACTCCTAAAGTAGAAGCTATATTTAGATATTCCTCCCTAGTACTTAGTTTCAAATCAAGTAGTGAAGCAAATTTATCTCCTATACTTAATTTAGATTCTTTAATTTTATCTTCTAATGAAATCCTTAATTTGATAATTTCTTCAATCTCTTTAATAATAGCTTCTCCATCAAAGTTAGCATTTGTAATAGTTATAAATAAAGCATTTAATATGGCTTTTTCTGCCTTCTTAGAGCTCTTCCCATTAGTTCTAAGAATACTATTAACTAAAGCCAAACCTTTTGCTGAATGTAGTAACAAATCTTGTAAATTGGCTACTTCAGGTGTTTTACCACAGACACCTTGAATATTACAGCCACTTCCCTTTGCTGCTTCTTGACATTGGTAACAAAACATACTCATATTTAATCCCTCCATTTGTTGTCTACTAAGTTTATCTATTTAATCTATTTTTCTCTCAACAAGATAATTTTATCAAAAGAGAAGGGAAAATTCCGTAACAAATGTTACCAAAATAAGTTTTTTATAAATAAAATATAATAATCAAAATAGGTAGGGCTAAAATAAACCATAAAAACTTGTTATACTTCCATAATCTTCTACCATTATATACATCAAAGGGTGCAAAGGGTAATAAATCAACGATTAATGTAGCTGTTGAGATAAAGAGAAGATACCCTCTAAAGGCTAAGTTAGAATAAAATATAGATATATATAATATAAATTGTGTAATTATTGAGATAACTGCCATTTTTCCTAGAGAATTTTTATAGTCTCTATAGTTCCAATCTTCCTTGTTGGGATAAAAAGCTCCTGTATTTGGACAATAAGCACCAAATAATAAAGCAATAATAAAGTTTAGAATAAAACCGCTGTCCCATAATCTATAAGACCCCTTTATATTAAATAATTTATTTGTAATAAAGTCAGTAATAAACCTTGTACCTAATATAATTGAGAATGAAATTAGATAGAATGAAAAAAATGTAGGATTAATACCCCTTTTACCTCTAAACAATATAAAAACCATTACAAGTGTATTAAGAAGTATCGTTATTGCTAAATTTGATAAACTATTAGATTTTTTATCCTCCAATTTTTCACTAGTCCATAGTCTATATCCAATGTCAAAATAATGTCCTGTATGAAAAAGTATTTTTATTAAATCAAATGAAAATAATTTTATCTGCTCTAGAAAGTTAATTGGTCTAAGATTTTCAGAATAAAAAACCCTCTCAGAACTAGTATTATTTCCTTCAATAGTTGTAAAAATTCTAGTACATCCAAGTTCTCTCAAATCTTCCATGGCTTTTTTTGTAAGCATATGTCCAATTCCTTTTTTCTTGTGATTTGGGTGGGTAAAGAGAAAAGCTACAAATCCATTCTTTATTCCTCTAGTTTCAAAGGTTTTTACAACAACTCCTCCGATTATTTCACTACCTTCTTTCGCTAACCAAGTTCTACCTTGTAAAGATATAAGTAATCTAAAAAATGGTTGGAATGCTTTATAAGCAATAGATTTAACTATTTTTTTTTCCTTTTCCTTCATAAGTACTATATTCATAAAAAGCTCCTTTTATTTTTTTTGTTAGTATAATATAGTTTTGAATAATTTATTATTTTTGTAGGTTAAGATAATAAAATAAGTGGTAAAGTGTTAAATATTAGTGGTAAGTTGCAATAAGAAAAATGTATTAAAGTTAAAAAGGAGAAGTTTGTTTTTAAAAGAAAAAATAGATAGGAGGTAAAGTTTTAAATTAATTGACTTTTGTAAAAAAATAAAATATAATTGAATATATAAGCAGTTGTTCATATATAAAAATGATTTTGGAGGTAAAAATATGGGTCATGGACATCACCACCATAGTGGAAATAGTGAAAAAAATATTGGGATAGCTTTTTTACTTAATTTTTCCTTTGTAATAATAGAAGTTATTGGAGCAGTTCTTACAAATAGTATGGCAATCTTATCAGATGCTTTACATGATTTTGGTGATTCTGTTTCTCTAGGGCTTGCATATATATTTGAGAAAAAGTCTAAAAAAAATAGTAATAAAATCTTTACTTATGGTTACAAAAGACTTTCATTAATATCAGCCCTTATAAATAGTATTCTTTTAGCTCTAGGGTCTATTTATATATTAGGAGAAGTAATACCTAGAATTTGGAAGCCAGAGGTGGTAGAAGTTAATGGAATGTTGTGGCTTGCCATAGTTGGAATAGGAGTAAATGGAACAGCTGTGTTTAAATTAAAAGGTGGAAATAAGATAGCTGAAAAAGCTGTAGCTCTTCATTTATTAGAAGATTTGTTAGGTTGGATAGCTGTTTTGATAGGGGCAGTTATAATTAAATTTACAGGTTGGTATATAATAGATCCATTATTATCAATAGGAATAGCTATATACGTAATTAAAAATGTTTTTATAAATCTAAAATCTATATGGTTTGTCATTTTGCAGGGAATACCAGAAGATTTTGAAATTGATATATTAGTAGAAGAAATAAAGGCTTTGAGTCTAGAAATTCTCGATATACATGATGTACATTTATGGACTCTTGATGGAAGTAACAACGTTATGACCTTTCATCTTGTTCTTGCTGATGATTGTGGTATAAATAGGATGGTAGAATTAAAAAGAGAAATAAAACATTATTTGGAACATAAGGGTATAGATGAAGTGAATATTGATATAGAAAATATTGGTAATTGTTCAGATGTATTTGAGCATAATCATAATAGTAAAGGACATAAATAGTTTATTTTTCTTTATTTTTGTATATTCAACTATCTTTTTTATTAAACATAATTAATATAGTTGTAACTATAGTTGCTACTTCAATAAGTATGTATATATTAAATTTTTTCATTAAAAAAATGATTATATCTAAATTTGACAGAAGCAAAAGTCTTATGAATTAAAGTTAGTTGTTTTTGATTAGGGTATATACTGTAAGTATAGTGAGTCGATAGATAAAGATTATAATAAAGATATTCAAATTTTATTTGAAAATATAAAAAAATGATTACTTAATAACAAATTAAGCAATCATTGGTCGTTAATCTAGTCTATTTTTTAGAATTCTCTTCTATTTTACTTCTACTTCTCCACTTAGAAGCTTTTTTTCAACTTCCTTTACTTTTTCTATAATAATATTAATATCTTTAATGTTTCCATTTTTTATTCCTGCAAAGTCTGTTAATCCAACTCCACCCTCTTTTATGCCATAAATTTTTGTACCATTTTTAAGGGTATCTGCTTTTAACTCTTTTACAATTTGATATAAAGCATTATCAACTCTTTTTAACATAGAAGTAAGTATCTTTCCTTCTACTTCCATATCTTGATTGCTATCTACTCCTATGGCATATAAATCATCTATCTCTTTAACACTTTCAAACATTCCCCTGCCAGACCCACCAGCAGCTGCATAAACAACATCTACACCATTATTGTACATTGATATAGTTAATTCCTTTGCTTTTGCAGGATCATTAAATGGTTTACTTCCACCAACATACAGATTATATACTTCAGTTTTATCATTTGCATATTTTGCACCTTGTTCGAAACCAAAATAAAAGTTATTTATACTAGGTATATCGATTGCACCAATGAATCCTACCTTATTATTTTTACTTATAAGTGAAGCCATATATCCACCTAGGAATGAACCTTCTTTCTCGTTAAATAAAATGCTTGTAACATTTTCCAATTGAACTTCACTGTCAACTATTGCAAAATGTGTACTAGGATAATTACTTGCTACTTTTGATACTGGATCTTTCATATCATGTCCCAAAGCAATAACTAAGTCATAATTTGCTTCTGCAAATTCAACTAGATAAGTATCAAAATCTGCCAAACTATCTGGTTCTACATATTTAAATTCTATTCCTAATTCTTCTTTAGCTTTTGTTAATCCATTAAAAGCTGAGTCATTAAAAGATTTATCTCCTAAACCTCCAAGGTTTAATACTAAACCTATTTTTAAATCTTTTTCTTTTGCTCCTGTTTCTTTTTTACCACAAGCAACAAAAATCAATAATATTAGAGTTAAAAATAAAACTCTTTTTTTCATATGTCCTTAACCTCCATAAATTTTGCCTAACTCACTGAGTTTAGCTACAAAGGCTAAAGCTCATAGTTGTCTATATAGGTAGACTGTAGAGACGTTGAACCAAATTATCAACATATATGAGTTAGTTATTTCAGAATATTATCATAATTATTAAATTTATGCAAATATATTTTTTGACATTTTATCGATAACTATTTAAAAATTTATATATTTATATATTTGACTATCTTATTCCAAACTTATTTGTTTTGTTAGTGTTTATTAGGGTTTATTTTGAAACAAATTATTATTTCAAAATTTTACTATGTGTGATAATTTTCTGTTAGAAAATGGTCATATTAAATTAATTATAAGTAATATTTTATATATGTAAAAAATGAAATAAAAAATATTAAAATAATACTTACTAAGTATCTAAAATCAAACTCTGTATCTCTAATTTTCTTAAAGATAGAAATTTTTCTATAAACATAATTATAAAAAAGATATCCCAAAATTAACATAATGAAGTAGATAAAAGATTTTTCCATGTAAATTCTTTTATCAATATAAAAGTTTAGATTATAGATAAAATTTATTATATTTCTTCCAAATATTCCTCCTATTATACACAAGAGAGACATAGTATAAAAAACAAAATATTTATTATAAGGTATGCTTAGTTCATTTTCGCCAAGAGTACTTTCACCAAATAGAATAGTTATAAACTTTACAAAACTAAAAATTGTTCCTAAATTTATAATTTGCATTAATATATTAGTGAATAAAATATTTGCATCTTTTACCATAAAATATTTTGAAATACTTCCATTAAAAAAGGGTGCTCCTGTTATTGATAAAGCTCCAATTAATAAAGGAATGGCTACATAGGGATAGTCTTTATAAACTCCCTTTATTCCATTTATCTTATCTGATTTGTATCTTTTTATTAAAACTCCCAAAGTAATAAATAATAATCCCTTAAATAAACTATGATTTATTCCATGATAGAGAGCTCCATATGTACTGTATATTCCATTTAAGTTATAAGCAAAAAATATTAATCCCATTTGACTCACTGAATGATATGTTAGTATATAACGAAGATTCTTTTGAGAAATGGCAAGTATAAAAGCAATAATAGCTGTTATAGCCCCTAATAGAGCAAATAGCCAACTTATATCAAAAATATTTTTAAATATATCTTGTACTTTTATAAAAATCATAAAACTAGCTTTAGAACTTACTCCAGCTAGTAAAAGTGGCATGATAGATGGAGCTGATGGTGTAGAATAACTTTTTTTTACCCATGCCCACATAAATCCAATTCCACACTTGAATAAAGCTCCAGTGATAAGAAAGGCATAAGGTATCTTTAATATTTCTTTATCTACACTTTTTGCTAGTTCCTTTAATATATCAATATCTAAAACTCCAAATATTCTATAGACAAAACCAAGTCCCAATAAAAAGAAGATCATAGCAACCATATTCAAAAGAAAAAATACCATGCCATCATATATAACCCTATCTTTTTTATTAAACATAATTAATATAGTAGTAACTATAGTTGCGACTTCAATAAGTACATATATGTTAAATAGGTCATTTGAGATTATAATACCACATAATAAACCTTCGAGGATTAAAGTTAAAAAAGCGAACTTTTTATTAAAATAACTTTCTTTATATGAATATATATAGGCTAAGAAGAAGAGTAAATTCGCCATTATTACCAAAGGAAAATTTACTCTAGTTCCTTTAAGCAATATTCCAATTGGACTGGGCCATGAGCCTGTTTGAGTAATTAAATAACCTTCCTTTAATATAAAAGTATAAATATATACACTATAAATTAAAAATAAACTCTGTATTCCTATTACAATTTCTCTATATTTTTTGGGATTAATAAGATAGATTAAAACCGATGTAATTATAGGTAATAGTATAAACCAAAATAAGTTATTCATCTTCCTCCTCCTCCCTTTTTTTCTTTAATATTTGATCCCAATTACTACTTCCATATCTTCTCACCAAAGTTATATATAATATTAAACTTAGAGAAACGACGGCTAAACCAATAACTACAGCAGTCAGCATAAGTGCTTGGGGCATAGGATCCGCTTTTAATAATCCCTTTCCTATTGGTGGAATCAAACTATTATTAAAACCTAAGGATATAAAGAACAAAATAACTCCTACTTGCATAATATTAAGAGAAACTATTGTTTTTAAAACACTTTTATTCCAAATTACTCCATATAAACCTATGGAAAATAATATTAAACTTATGTATACTGCTCTTTCTGAAAACATAAATCACCTACTCTTTATTAAAGATAAATATTAATAATATTACTGATAAACCACAGTAAACCTTTAAACCTATTAAGAAGTTAACTACTTTTATAAATAATAAATTTGAACTTGGGTTATTGTAGGGACTGCCAAAAAAAACAAAAATTATTGTTAAAAGTACTATTGATAGAAAAAGTAGTTTCTCTAAAAATTGAATAAATTTCATATCGGATCTTGTAAAACCAAATACTAAATACCTTATAATTAAAGTTCCAGCTAATACTGCTCCTCCTTGAAACCCACCTCCTGGCGATGTTGTTCCATTAACTATTATATAGAGACCAAATAAAAATATTAATGGACTTACTATAGGTATAATCTTCCTTATAATACTTGAATTAGCTACCATTTTTTACTTCCTTTCTCTCTAGCAAAGTGAAGTACACCAACTATACTTACTAATAAAAGTAGTGTTTCAAATAAAGTATCAAAAACTCTAGTTTGAAGGTATACAGCTGTAACTATATTGCTTGACCCACTTTCATTTTGTATATTTTCAAGCAAATATTCTATAGTTTCAGTGTTTTGCATTGGTATATTTATTATGGGAGCTAGTGAGGGTAGAAGTAAAGTTAAAAAAATAAAAATTAGTATTAAACTATATATTTTAAATTTCATACTAATCCACCTCCATCTAAGATAATAGCATTAGCAAGTTTACCACTTTCTATCCATTCAGTTAGTTTTCCCCTTTTAAAAACTTTTTTGGTATAGTATATGTGATAATCTCCATCTACAATTCTTACAATAATATCACACTCTCTTCTATCTCTAATAAGGCTCAGTTCATTATCTCTTTCTACAACATCCAATTGTAATTCATACTCTTGAGCAAATTGTAAAAAATATTTTTCAACATGAAAAGCGTCGATATCCTCTGTTCTAAAATAACCAATTCTGAATATTTTTTTTTCTCTAAGAGCAATTAAAAGTAAAATAGTACTAAACAAACAACCTATTACAACTTCTGCAAGGGCTACATCTGGAGCGTTTAGTATAGTATAAGTTACAACTGCTAAAAGTGAAAAAACTTCTAAAAATAATATGCTTCTAATAAGTATATTACTTTCAACTGCCAAAATAGCTGCAATTACCAAGCCAATTAGAATCATAATTTCCATTATTTTTCCTCCTTTACATAAACACCACTTAAGTATGCTCCCCTTGCTAATACATGAGAACTGATACTATTAAGAAGGATGTAAATAACTGCAAATAAAAGTAATTTGAATATATTTATCTCTTTACCTTTGTAGAGAATAAGACCAATTACCATTGTTAAAAAGCCTGCTACATCTATTACACTTGAAGCCAACATTCTAGAATAAAATTTTTTGTACCTAAATAATGCAATAGTTCCAAAAATTAAAAAGATAAATCCAATATAAATTAATAAAAGTCCCAAAATCTTCATTATACATCACCTTTTGTACTAACAAATTGACTGATAAAAATAACAGACCATAATCCTAAAATTCCATATGCAAGAGACATATCGAGTAAATATGGCAATTTTTTTTCTATAGATAAAAAAATCAAAAAGATAACTACCTTTGAAGTAATAATATTAAGTGCTAATAATCTATCCCAAAAACTTGGTCCTTTAATAAGTCGTATGAGAGAAAAAGCTATTAAAAAAAATAAAAATACCATTAATACTTTAATCATCTACCTTCCTCCTATCTATTAATAAGTTCTCAAAGGAACCCTTTACTTTATCTGCAACTTCTTCTTTATTATTTCCCTTCATATCAAGTCCAATTACCCAAAGAATCTTTCTTTGTTCAGTAATAGTAATTGTGCCGGGAGTTAGAGTAATAGATGTTGCAATAATAACTCTTTGCCAATGATTTTCTATCTTAGTAGGAATTTTAACTACTTTAACATCTTCTTTTCCTTTAATAATATAGATAATCATCTTAAAACTTGCTTTATATATTTCAAATATCAATAAAAAAAAATATGAGATAATCTTTATAGGAGATAGATTTAGTCTTTCTTTTTTACCCTTATTTACATAAAAAATTCTTGCTTGAATAACTGCTGCTACAGATGAAAAGAATATAGCTTCAAATACTGTAGTATATAAAAAATTTCCTTGTAGCGTACACCAAATAATAACACCAGTTATCAGCGTTGGAAAACTCATATGTTTCTTCATATTATACCTCCATTTAATTAAAATTATAATACAGATAATTTTATTTTATGTCAATTGATTTTAAATTATACTTTATTTTACACTAGTTTTGTGATAAATAAGTTAATTTTTTATAAATTTTTCAGGTATTTATTAATTTTTTTTAATAAAAATAGATTTTTAGAAAGAAAGACGGCAGGGTAGCCGTCTTTCAAGGAAGGACTATATGTGATATATAGTCTTAAAGCAGAAAATAAAGGGACACATTGGTTGTGTGTCTTTAAGGGTCTTTAAGGGTTCATTCATTTAGCTTAACCTGATAAGGGTATTCAGGCAAGGAAACCTTTACTAAAGAATGATAGTTAAACTGTATTGTTAAATTAATTACAGCTTCTATAGTTATTATATTAAAAAGAGTAAGTTTTTAGTAAGTTTTTAGTTAAAATTTAGTTAATTTATAAAAATATTCATATTGACTAAAAATTTAAAAAAAGTTAAGATATACAAGTATTTAAGGAGGTTTTATGCTTGGTTTAATTAGAGAAAATGAAGAGATAATTTATATTGATAAAAGTATCTTAGATAATTTGATAGTTGAAAAGGATTTGAAGATTATAGACACAAGATCTACTGTTGAATTTGATAATTTGGATATTATAGAAGAGGCTATGAATATACCTATAAATTCAAAAGATTTTGAAAGGAAAATAGATGAATTAGATAAAAAATATAGATATTTGGTGTATTGTAATAATGGTAGAAGAAGTGAAATTTCATTAAAATATTTTAAAAACAAGGGATTTAAACAAATATTGTTTTTGAAAAAAGGTTTAGAAGGAATCTTTAAAGATTAACCTTCTTTTTTTATCTTTCTTCTTCTTTTTAACAAACCTTTAAAAAAGAATAATTAAGTAGGATAAAAATAATAATTTTGTATATAGAATTGGGTGATAAAATGAAAAGAGAATTAGATTTGATTAATGGAAATATGTATAAAAATATATTTGAAATAACTCTACCTGCTAGTACTGCATTTATATTTAATACTTTATTTAATATTACAGATACACTTTTTACTAGTAATATTAGTACAGAAGCTTTAGCTGGTTTATCTTTATCCTTTCCTTTATTTTTCATTGTAATTTCTATAGGAGCTGGTTTGTCTACTGGAGTTACTAGTTTAATAGGAAATAGTTTGGGTGAGGAAAATATTAAAAAAGTGGAAAGAATTGTAAAGAGTAGTTTGGCTCTATCGATTATTGTAGCTCTAATAGCTAGTATCATTAGCATCACTATCCTTCCAACTACTTTTAGTTTTATGAAAGCTAACAAGGAAGCTAGTTATTATGGAATAGAATATATGAAGTATATCTATTTGGCTTTTATATTGTTTATACTTAATTATGTTTTAAATGGTTTTTTAGTTGCAAAGGGTGACACTAAAACTTACAGAAACTTTGTTATTTTTGGCTTTTTTCTAAATATTTTTTTAGATTATTTATTTACAGTTCATTATAACTTTGAAACTAAAGGTGTAGCCCTTGGTACAATTATTGTTCAAGGTCTTGGTTTGATTTATTTGTACTATAACTTAAAAAAGACAGAGTTATATAAGAATATATTAGGAATAAAATTTGATAAAAGACTCTTTAAAGAAATATTAAAACAAGCTATACCAGCAACTTTATCTATGTTAACTATTGTTATAGGTTCACTTATTATAAATTATTTTGTAAGTTTAACAAGTGGGAGCAAAGGGTTAGCTGCTTATGGAATTTCTCTTAGAATAGAACAGGTTTTACTTCTACCTACCATAGGCCTAAATTCAGCTGTGCTCAGTATTACTAGTCAAAACTTTGGAGCTAGAAGATATGAAAATATTGCTTTAGTGTACAAAAAAAGCCTTATTGTAGCTCTTAGTTTTTTAACTTTTGCAATGATAATTTTATTCTTTTTCTCCCAAATTCCTTTAAGATTATTTACTAGGGAAATAGATATTATTAATATAGGAGTAGATTATTTTAGAGTAGAAGCTTTTGTTCTTTTTACATATAGTATACAGACAATTTCCATTTCAATATTGCAAGGAATGAAGAAACCAAAATTTGCAATCTATATAGGGTTATTAAGACAATTATTACTGCCTCTTATAGTTTTTCAACTTTTTACCTATTATTGGGGACTTAAAGGTATTTGGTATGGTATTTTTATTATTAATTGGTTTTCTGTATTTATAACAATAATTTATACTAGAAAAAATTTAGTTACAATATTATAGAAAAAGGAAAGGTTGACTATGAAGTCAACCTTAAATTAATCTATTTCTTGTTATTATATCTAATATATCATAAACTTTTGATATTAAATATGTAGGTCTATATTCCTTTAGTAGTTCGTAACTATCAAATCCCCAAGAGACAGACAATATATCTATATTTAATTTCTTGCATACTTTTAAATCACGAAGTTCATCTGCTACATATAACAAATCTCTCTTTTCAATTTTATGTTTTTTAATATATTTTTTTAGAACATCTACTTTGCCATAAAGCCCTTTACTAGAATAGACTTCATTAACAAAATCTAAACTTTTTTCCTTTAAAAAGTTAATTATATTTTCCTTAGAATTTGTTGAAACTATAGAAATGATATAGCCTTTTTTATTTAGTTCTTGTAAAACTTCCTCTACTTGTTCAAAAAGATTAATTGAACTTAATAATTTTGCATATCTTTCTTTAGCTTCCTTTATTAATTTTAATATAATCCAAGGTTTATAATATGGTACTCCTATAGCCTTAAATCTGTCATTTATGGGTAATTTACTTAGATTTCTATATTCATCCATTGTTAGTTTTTTATAATTATATTCAATTGCCATATCATTATATACTTTTAAAGCAACATTTGCTGAATCTGCCAAAGTGCCATCAAAATCAAAAACTATATGTTTATACACTAGAACACCTACCTAATTTTTTTATATAGTATATCACTTTAATCTAATATTAGCAACAGGTAATATTATTGATTGTTCAGCATTTTCAATACTTCTGTAATATATATAGCTTTACTAAAGTAAAAACCTTGATATAAATTACACCCATTATTTTTTATAAATTCAAGTTGTTCCTTAGTTTCGATTCCCTCTACTATAACCTCCAAACCAAGAGTATGTCCAAGATTTATTATTGCTTTGATAATTGGTTTATCTTCATATGGATTTACTACATCTTCTATAAAGAATCTATCAACTTTAAGTGTATCTAAAGGTATTCTTTGAAGGTAACTAAGTGATGAAAAAGCTATTCCAAAATCGTCTACAGAGATTTTTATACCCATTCTTTTAATTCCCTCTAAGACTTCTACAGAATTTGATGGATTTTCCATAATTGCACTTTCAGTAAGTTCCAATTCAAAGTTTTTTTCATTTATCATATATTTATCTAGTAAATATCCTAAATCAGAGATTAAATTAGGATTTTCCAGTTGTCTAGCTGAAAGGTTTGCAGATACTTTTATATTTTTGTATCCCTTATCTTCCAAATCTTTTATTGTTTTTATAGTTTCTTCTATTACAAAGTTTCCTATGGGGATAATATGTCCCTCTTCTTCTGCTATTGGAATAAATTCTTCTGGAGATATAAACCCTAACTTTTTATGATTCCATCTTAAGAGGGCTTCTAAACCTTTTATATTTCCTTCTAAATCAACCTTTGGCTGGAATAATAAATAAAATTCCTTATCTTTTATTCCTTCTTTCATAGTTTGTATTAAAAATTTTCTTCTTTCTACCTTTTCTTTAACACTTTTGTCATAAAGTCTAATTTGATTTACACCTGCTTTTTTAGAACTTAATAAAGCATCTTTGCTGTAGGTTGTAAGTTCTTCCCCCTTACTTTTATGACAAAGCCCATAACTAATACCTATATTTGAATCTATATGTACATAATTAGTTTCCATAAAAATAGGAGCTGATAAACTAAGAGAAATCATTTCTGCTTTTTCCTTTATCTTGTCTAAATCTATATTGTCTAACAAATCTAGTATTAAAAATTCATCACCATCTACTCTAAAAATAAGACTATTATCTTTTTCAAAAGTATTTAACCTTTCAACAATTATTTCTAAAATTTTATCTCCTCTAGCATATCCAATAGTTTCATTTATTATTTTAAATTTATTAATATCTAAATAATATATTACAACATACTTAAAAGGATATTTCTTAATAATCTTATCTATAATTTGTCTGTAAGCTAATAGGTTGGGTAATTTTGTTAAATCATCTTCATAATGATTTTTTTCTAAAACTTCATATTGTTTCTTATTTTTTTTAAATAATATTGATATTATTACTGCAGCAATATTGATAACTACCAATTCTGTCAAATCCTCTATTAAATCTCCAAAGGTAAAATTAAGTGAATGGACATAAACACTTCCTAATAAAAATGTGTAAATAATAGGATGAAAACTACCTGGATTTAGGAGGGTATAAAGTAGAGGAATAAAAGTAAATAATTCTTCTATATCTTCCAACTCAAAATGATAATAAAAAGAGATTGTCAATATTAGTAATATTGATAGATAACCTAAATAAATCCTTACTTTTTTCTTTTTTCCCCTGTATAAATAAATAATAATACCAGTGTAAATACTAAGAAAAAATATCATTAAACCATCACTTTTCAATTTTAAAAAACCAAAAATAATTACAAGTAGATTAAGTAAAATAAATCCAAATCTTACAGAAGAAAATTTATTCCCCTTTGATCCAAATGAAAAAAACTCAACCCATTTCATAAAACATCACCATCTTTCTTCATAACTCCCTACAACAAGATTATACCTTTTTATAGAAACAATACAAGGATTTTCTTATTTAAAAATTAGTCATTAAATATTATTTATGTTTATTATGTATTTTAGGTGACTTTTATAAAACATTTTTATTGTAAAAACTCTTATCTAAATAAAATAAAAAAAGGCATAAAGCCTTTAATATAATTTTATTCCATTTTTGTTTACAAAATCATTTACTTTTTTAAGATCTTCTACTGTATCTACTCCTAAAATTTTATGATTTGTCTCAACAACTTTAATTTTATATCCATTTTCTAATACTCTAAGTTGCTCTAAAGATTCTGATTTTTCCATTGGAGTTTGAGGCATTTTGGCGTAATTCATAACAAAATCTCTTTTATATCCATAAACTCCCACATGCTTGTAATATAGGTCCATATTTAAGTTTCTTCTATAGGGAATAGGACAACGAGAGAAATATATTGCAAAATCATCCTTATCACATATTACTTTTACATTATTTGGATTATCTATCTCTTCTAGATTATCTAATTTGTACTTTAAAGTAGCCATTTGTAGATTATTATCATCTAAAAAAGGTTTTATTAGTGAATCTATCATTTGAGGATTAATAAGTGGCTCATCACCTTGCACATTTATTATTACATCGTAATCTTCATAATAGTTTGCTACTTCAGCAATTCTATCTGTTCCTGTTTCGTGTTGATTACTTGTTAGAATTGCCTCTCCTCCAAATCCTTCTACTACTTCCTTTATTCCCATATGATCCGTTGCTACTACTATTTTATCCAACTTACTTAAGGAAGCTCTCTTATAAACCCATTCTATCATAGGTTTTCCATCTATTAATTCTAGTGGTTTTCCTTCAAACCTTGTACTACCATATCTAGCTGGTATAACACCTAAAAATTTCATCAATTCCTCCATCTTCTGTGAAACCACATCCATTGCTCTGGATACTCACTTATTATCTCTTCAAATACATCTACCATTTTTTGCGTATTTTTGTCTATATCATCTTTTTTATTTTCGCTAGTTTCTAATATAAATTCCCTATCAAATCTAAGTATAGATTTGTTATTTTCATCAAATCTATTATATGCAATAATTATTGGAACATTATACTTTAATCCCAAAGTTATAGCACCATTACTTGCAAAAGTTTCTTGTCCAAAAAAATTTATCTTACTTCCTTCATCATAATGGTCGCTGAATAAAGCTACTACACCTTTATTTCTAATTGCTTTTACCAATTCTCTCATTGAGCTATTACCCTTGTATATTAGATTAACGCCTGTTCTTCTTCTATTATCATTCATATATTTATCTAATAAAGGGTTTTTTTGTGGTTTAATAACATCATATAATTTATAATCCTTTGCTAATTTTAAACTAGCTTCAAAGGCACCTATGTGAAGTGTAATAAATATAACACCTTTCCCCCTATTATAAACTTCTTGAAACAATTCAAAATTTTCATATGCAACTTTATTGTCATCATCTATAATATCAGGAACCCAAAGACTCATAGTAAAGGTTTTTAGCATAGTTTCATAACTTTTAATAGCTACCTCCTCTACTCTTTCTTCTGAATAGTGTGGGAAAGCATTTCTAATTTGTTTTAAAGTAACTTCTCTTCTTTTTTTTATAACTTTGTATGCGATTCTTCCTAAAGCTTCTGCAAACTTGTATCTTTTTTCCTCTGAAAAATTCATTATAATTTTTTGTGCAATTTTTAGTAATTTCATTTCAATTTTAAATCTTAGCATATCAATCTCCTTTATTTCTAGCATATTTTACCATATGTTTTAAGCTATTTCAATTTATTCCTTTTACTTCCTTGCTTTTAGATTCGATTTTTATTATGATAGGAAGAAAGGAGGCATTATGAAAAAGATATTATTTATAGGAGATAGTATTACTGAATGGAATCCAATTAGTCATACTTATCTCGAAAACATCGGAAAAGCAGGAGCTACAAGTGATGATATCATCAAAATCCTAGAGAAAACTGAAGGTACATTTGAAAAAGCATTTATATTATGTGGAATAAATGATATAAACAATAATATATCCCTTGAAAAAATATATGCTAATTATCTAGAAATATTGGAAATAACAAAAAAACTAGCTAATAAAATATATGTTATCTCTACTCTTCCAACCCAAGTAGCCTTTGTAAATACTTTTGTTAAAGAGTTAAATGAAAGGGTTAAAAATATAAAAGAGATAAAATTTATTGATATTTATAAAGAATTTTTAGATAAAGATAATCTACTTAATAAAAATTTATCTATAGATAGTGTTCATCTTAATTATAAAGGATATATTTTATTAAATTCATATGTAGTTAAGAAATTTTTTCAATATGATAAAATGAATAGTGTAAAAGAAAGGTTTTTGGAATATACACGTTGGCATACTACTTCTACTTCTAAAAATAAGAATACTCCTAGTACTATAGGGCAACATATAT
>CAZFBB010000057.1:0-16734 GCA_964517235.1 uncultured Fusobacteriaceae bacterium | reverse complement strand
AAATATGCACTTAACATCCAAATATGTTTTTCATAGTTTCCTATAAATGTATCTACCATACCTACTGTTTGCTCATCATTATTATCTCCAGCTAATTCTACTATTTCTCTAAGGTCTTTTAATATAGCTTGAAAATCATCCAGTACATCTTCTGCTGCTTTTGCAGGTTTTATTTTTTCACTTAGAGCTTCTTTAAGTGTTGATACTGCCAAATAATCTTTCATAGTTGCTAATGGTCTTACTTCAAGCTGTAGTACTCTTTCTGCCACTTCATCAATTTCAAGAGCTGTTGCTGTATATAATTCTTCTAGTTTTAAGTGCATTTCAAAGAATCCTACTCCAACAACATTCCAATGATAATTGTGTAATTTTGTATATAGCACATGTAAATCTGCTAAATACTTATTAAGTTTTTTAGCTACTTCCATTGACTTCTCTTTATTCAGTCCAATTCTCATATAAATCCTCTCTTTCATTTTACATTTTTGTTATCATTACAAATTTATTATAACTCTAACTTTATATGTTGTCAAATATTTTATATTTATTTTTTATTCATATTTATTAATATACCACAATACTAAAAAAACCTTTTATCTCTTAATCCCCCTTATATAAAATGACTTTTAATTTAGTTTATTCTCTAAAAAGATTTTTAATATTTTTCGGAGTTAATTGACTTGAATACTATATTAACTATGTAATTTTTTTTCTATCTTTGTATTCAAGATTAATGTTATCTATATGCCTTTATTTTATTGCTCTTATAACAAAAAAAAACGACAAAAGTCGTTTTTTAAAATGGAAATTCTTCATCATCATCAAAAGCAATTTCAGGTTCTTCTTTCTTTACTTCTTTTGGTTTTGAATAATTACTACTACTATTGTTATCAAAGGTATTATGAGCTCCTTCTCCGCTACTTCTACTCTCTAAAAACTCCACCTTTTCAGTTACAACAGAAGTAGAATATCTCTTTTCTCCATTTGATTCAAAAACATCCGTTTGAATTCTTCCTTGAACTCCACACATTCTACCTTTTCTTAGGTATTCACCTATTAATTCTGCTGTTTTTCCAAAAGCTACACAATTAATAAAATCTGTTTGATCTTTTTGAAATGCTCTATTTACTGCTAATGAAAACCTGCAATAAGCACTTCCGCTAGCTCCATATTTTAGTTCTGGATCTCTTGTTAATCTTCCTGTTAAAACAACTAAATTCATTGACACTACAAATCCCTCCCTATCTTTTTCTTCTAATAAAAGCAGGAATATCTAATGGGTCTCCCTCTCCACTAACTCCTTCTTCATTAGCTTTCATAGCTTTATTTATCTCCAACTTTTGACTCTCTCTTGCTTTCTCTTCTAGATTTTGTTCATAATCACTAAAGTCAGTTGCAACAATTGTAACAGCAACAGTATTTTCAAGTGATGAATCTAGAACAGTTCCAAACATTACATCTTCTGCACTTTTATTTCCAGCAGCAGCTCTAACAGCATTTGATATTTCATATGCTTCAGTTAATGTAAAGTCCTCTCCTGCAGTTATATTTAAAAGGATTCTTTTTGCTCCTTCTATAGATTTTTCTAATAATGGATTGGATAAAGCTTGTTCCGTTGCTGAAAGTGCTCTCCCTTCACCTTGAGCAGCTCCAAATCCTAACATAGCTACACCTGATTTTTGCATAGTACTTCTTATATCTGCAAAATCAAGGTTAATATAACCATGTTTTGTAATAAGTTCTGTTACACCCTTTACCCCAATTTTTAATATATTATTAGCCTCTTCAAAGGCGTTTTTTATTGTTATTGTTTTATTAGGCAATTCAAATAATTTATCATTTGGTATCATAACCAGAGTATCTACTGCATTTTGAAGTTGACTAACTCCTCTTTCTGCATTATCTTTTCTCCTTTTCCCTTCAAATGTAAATGGCCTTGTGCCTATTGCAATAGTAAGTATTCCCAGTTCATTTGCTATCTCAGCAATGGCTGGTGCAGCTCCAGTTCCTGTTCCCCCACCCATACCAGCTGTTATAAACAACATATCTGTATCTTTTAATATTTCTTTTATAAGATCCATATCTTCTTCTACTGCTTTTCTTCCTATTTCAGGGTTAGCTCCAGCTCCTAGTCCCTTTGTTAATTCAGGTCCTAATTGAATTTTTATATCAGCCAAAGAATTAACTAAATCTTGTGCATCTGTATTTGCCGCAATAAACTCTACTCCAGTAACACCACTAGAAATCATGTCGTTGATAGCGTTACCTCCAGCTCCCCCTACTCCTATTACTTTAATATTTACTAAACTACCGTTATTGCTTTCAAACATCTTTTCCTCCTTGTGGCTAGAATAGATTAGAGAAGAAATTTTTTACTTTAGAAGTAAAATCAACCACCTCTTCTACCTCTTCATCCCCATTCTTAATTTCCTCATTTTCAATTATTTTTTTAGGTTTATATGTTACTCTATTTTCCCTCATAGATTTTTCTACTGAATAGATTAACAAACCTATTCCTGTAGCATTTTCTGGTTTATTCATATTTTCTAATAAACCTTCAATCTGTATAGGTATACCCATTTTTATTTCATATTTTTCAAAATATCCAGAACTTTTTTCTTGAAGACCTGCAATTTGAGAGGAACCTCCTGTAAAAACTATACCATTTGAAATATAGTCACTAAATCCAGAAGCTTCTAATTTATCTTCAATATGTTCTAGTATATCATCTATTCTAGAATCAATAACCTCTTTTAATTGAGCCAAAGGTATATATCTATTAGCAAAAGAATTTCTTTCAGGTATGACTATTTCTGCTTCTTCAAGATCTGTATACCTATTAACTTGCATACTATACTCTTTTTTTATTCTATCTGCTATATCAAGATCTATATTTAATACATATGAAATATCATTTGTAAAGTGTTCTCCACCTATGGGTATTACACTTGAGTAAATAAGTTTTTCATTTCTATAGATACCTATATCAGTAGTTCCACCACCAATATCTACTATTACTGTTCCAAATTTCTTCTCTGAATTAGTAAGTACAGCTTTAGCACTAGCATATGGTTCTAAAACAATCTCATCTATTTCTATATCAAGGTTTTTCAGTGCATTTTTCAAAGAAACTATCTCTTTTTCCGATCCAGTAATCAAATGAACATCTGCTTGAAATTTCTCACCTTCCATTCCTATAGGATTTTTTACTAATCCTGAATTATCTATTCTGTAGTTAAATGCTATTTCATGTAGTACTCTTCTATCATAAGTTACTACTTTGTTTTTAGCAAGTTGTATTAATTTACTATAATCTTCATCTTCAATTACCCTAGGTTCGTCTCCTAAATAAACTTCAGCAGAACTGAGTACAGACTCAATATGTCTACCAGATACTCCAATACAAGCTCTTGTAACTTCTATACCAGCCATTTCCTCTGCTGCTTTAACTGCTTTCTTTATATCAGCTGTAGTTCTTTCTACATCTACAACTAAACCTTTTTTAAGTCCTTTAGATGTATTAGTCCCATAGCCTTTCACTTGAAATTTTCCTGTTTCAGGGTTAATCTCAGCTATTATAACATATATTTTTGTTGTTCCAATATCAATGGCTACAGCTATGTTGTTTTCCATCAAAAGCCTCCCCTTTATTACCTCACTATTTTACTATAAAGTCGCTAAACCTTATATCTATGTATTCAATATTATCCTTTTTTTCAATTAAATCTTGATACAATACAAAAGCTATATTGTATTTTTTCCAATCTACAAGTTTATCAGTTTTTATTTTGGTTCCATCAACTAGCATAACTATAATTATACCTTCTTTATCATAATAAACTTCTGATACAAGTTTTTCTCCATTTGTCTTGTAGATTTCTTCTATTATTTTTACTAAAGACTCTAACTCATTAACATTATCAATATCTATTAATATCAAATCACTATTATCAATCTCTTTGTTATAAGCAAATATTTCTCCATTTTCATTTGTAAAATACATATTATTTGCGTATTTTGTTTTTGCAAATATTTTTTCTTCTTCTAAAGTAATATTTAATCTATTTGGAAGAATTTTTTTTACAGAAATATTTTTTATCCTTACATCTTTTTTTAAAGAATTTTCAATATTTAAAAAATCTAACTGCCAAATATTTTTTCCCTTAAATTTTGCAAAATTATCATGATATGTGTTGTCTAACAAAAATAGTTCGTTTTCCAAACTTATCTCTTTCACATAAAAATAAGAGCTCTTTAAAAAATCTATATAAAAAAATATAGATATCAGTACGAAAAATAAACATATGAAGTTTTTCCAAATTTTTGTCATAATTTTTCCACCTATTTTTATGCCTAACATTAATATAACATCTTTTTACTTATTTTTCAACAAAGTCAGTTATATTTTTAACCAAATCTTTAAAGTTATATCCCTTTAAACTAGCAAGTTTTGGTAATAAACTCGTCTCAGTCATTCCTGGACTAGTATTCACCTCTAAGAAGTATAATCTACCTTCTTTAAGTATAAAATCACTTCTACTAGCTCCCTCCAACCCAAATATCGTGTGTACTATTTTCGCAATCCTCATAGCTTCTTCATATAGATCATTATCTATATTTGCCGGACATTCATACTCACTTGCTCCTTTTGTATATTTAGATTCGTAATCATAAAGACCTGATTTTGGCTTTATCTTTACCACTCCAAGACTTTCACCGTTAAGTACTCCTGCAGTAAGTTCTTCCCCCATTATAAACTCTTCAATAATAGGATCTTTATCTTTTATCTTTTCAAAATTTTCTACAAGTTCCTCTTTATTATTACAAATATACAGACCTACACTTGATCCTTCCCTAGCAGGTTTCACTACTACTGGAAAACTATCTACCTCTCCAATATTTGTATATGTTTTTGCCATGAGTATTCCCTTATCACCAAGTAACTTTTTCGTCACTACTTTATCCATAGTTAAACAGCTAGCTCTATATGAACTACCTGTATATTTTTTACCAAGTATATCAAGCATACCTTGCACTCTACCATCTTCACCAAACTCTCCATGAAGAGCAATATATGCAATATCAAAATTATTTTCAACTAAAGCTGTTCCCATATTTTTTTCATCTAATACTAGAGGATAAGCATCATAACCTAAGTCAACTAAAGCTTTCAAAACTGAATTTCCTGAGTTTAAAGAAACTTCTCTTTCAGCAGACATGCCACCCATTAAAACTGCTACTCTCATTTTTCCTCCTATTTTACAATAATTATCTCTTCTTTCAATTCAATTCCTGTTTTTTCCTTTACTCCATCTTTTACTCTATTTATCAGTTCTAAAACATCAGAAAATTTTGCTTCTCCATTATTTACAATAAAATTAGGATGCTTTAATGATATTTGTGCACCACCTATTTGTAATCCTTGCAACCCAGCCTCTATAATAAGTCTTGCAGAATAATGATTATCCGGATTTTTAAAAGTACTACCTAAGTTGGGTAAATCTAATGGATGATTTCCCTCTCTTTTTTCTCTAAGTTCTTCTACTCTTTCCTTATCAAATCCTTTTTTAAAGTCAAATGTAGCACTTACAACTATCCATTTTTTTTCTTGAATCTCTGTTCTTCTATAGCTAAATTTTAAATCCTTTTTTTCAACTTCTCTAAGAGACAAAGTTTCATCGATTATTTCAATTTTTTCAATATAATCAAATATTTCAGTTCCATAAGCTCCACCATTCATGTAAACTAAGCCACCTAAACTTCCCGGTATCCCCGCCAAATTCTCTATTCCACCCAGATTTTTTTCTCCTAAAAATTCTATAACTTTATCAAAATCAAGACCAGCTTCTATTCTAACTTTTCCTTCCCCAATTACTTCTGCTTTTTTCAATTCTTTTAAACTTACAAAGGTATAATCAAGATGATTATCATTTAAAAGAGTATTTGTTCCATTACCAATAATAAAGATATTTTCCTTTTCTTTTAGTACTTCTACTATTTCATTTTTATCTTCAAAAATAATTAGTTCCTTTGCTATTCCTCCAATTTTCATGTTAGAATATTCTTTCATATTTATATTTTTGTATATTTTCATATTAATTCTTCTCCAGTAATTCAGTAATGTTATGAGCCATTTTACTAATATCTCCAGCTCCCATAAACAAATATAAAGTATCTTTTTCATCTTTATCTATAGTTTCATAAAGATCTTTTTCTCCTTCTGCAAGTTTTATATTTCCCTTGGGAGCTATAAATTTTGCAAAATCCTTAGATTCTACTCCATAGATATTTTCTTCTCCTGCACTATATATAGGTAATAAGATTATTTCATCAGCTCTATCAAATACCCCCTCAAATCTATCCCACAAAAATTTAATTCTACTATACCTATGAGGTTGAAATATAGCTACTACCTTCTCTTCTGTTCTTTCTCTAACAGCCTGTAGTGTTGCTTTTATTTCTGTCGGATGATGGGCATAATCATCTACTATTTTTATTTTTTTATCATATAAAATATCAAATCTTCTTTTAGCCCCTCTAAATCTTAATAATTTTTCTTTCAACTCAGCTTTATCTACTCCAAACTCCAAAGCCAAATAGATTACAGGTAAACTGTTAGAAACATTATGTATTCCCGGTATTCCTAAAGAATATTCTCCAACAAATTTATTATTTATGTAAACTTCATAAAAAGTTTTAAATGATTCAACCCTAATATTTTTGGCATATATATCTGCTTTTTTGTCTTTTAAACTATAAGTTATTATTTTATCATTATCTTTAATAATATTTACCAAATTTTCACAGTCTACATTCGCAATTACTTTGTTGCTCGTTTGATTTATAAATCTTCTAAATGACTTTTCAATATTTTTAAATGAACCGTGATTTTCCATATGATCTTCTTCTATATTAGTTATAACCGAATAATATGGATGCAAATATAAAAATGAATTATCACTTTCATCTGCTTCAGCAATAAAATATTCATTTCTACCTGCTTTAGCATTAGATTCTATTTCTGGAAGAATACCTCCAACTACTATTGTTGGATCGATAGACAAACTAACTGCTCCTAGCATAGAACTTGTTGTAGTTTTTCCATGAGTACCTGCTATTGCTACTCCTTTTTCTTTATTCATTAAAAAAGCTAACAATTCTCCCCTTTTAATAACTTTTATACCTTCAACAAGTGCTCTTTTATATTCAGGGTTTGTTTCTTTAATTGCACTTGATCTTACAACTAAATCTGCATCTAAAATATTTTCTTCTTTATGTTCGGGAAAAACTTTAACACCAAGCTTTTCTAATTCTTCTATTCTTTTACTTGTATTCAGATCAGCACCACTAACTTTATAACCCTTTACAGCCATAATTTTAGCCAATCCACTCATTCCTATTCCATTTATTCCAATAAAATATATGTTCTTCATTAGTTGTTCCCCCAAATATCTAGATTTTCCACTATTTTATCAACAGCATTTCCTTCTTTAAATGTTTTGATTTGTCCCTTTAATTTCTTTAGTTCCTTTTCATCTAAAATAAGGTCTAACGCTTTTAATAGGGCTTCTTCTACCTGGCTATTATCATAAACATAAGCAGCTTCCTTTTCCTTTAACATTAATGAATTTGCCCTCTGTCCTCCTGCTCCTAGAGGTATGAATATAGCTGGTTTATTAAGTTCAATTATTTCTGATATTGCCATTGCACCTGCACGACATATAATAAGGTCTGCTGCTGTCATTATATTAGGCATATTATCAAAATAAGGACGTATTACGTCATTTGGTTTCAATTTATTTATTTGATTATTTATCTCTTCAAAATTATCTTTACCTGTAGACCAGTATATTCTGATATCTGACTCTTTAAATATTCTATCCCAATTTTTAAGTACTGCATCATTTATGTTTTTTGATCCTTGAGATCCTCCAGTTATCAATAGGATTTTTTCTCCTTCTCTTACTTTCAACTTTTCCCTTTCGATTTTCGAATTCAAGTGTAAAAAATCTTCTCTGAGAGGATTTCCTGTTACTTTTAGTTTTTGATAATATTTTTGTGGAAGTTCATCATATGTTTTTTCAAAAGCCAAAAATGTTTTACTACTACATCTATAAAACAATTTATTTGCCATGCCCAATTCAGAGTTTTGTTCCTGAAGATAAATCTTTTTTCTCATAAGGAAACCAGCAATCAAAATTGGTACTGAAATATAATTTCCAAAACCAAAAACTGCATCGGCTTTTTCTCTTCTGATTATAGCAAGTGCTTGAATTGTTGATTTTATTAGTTTTATAACAGAAATTATACTTTTAAAAGGCAAAATATCTAAAGGAATAAATTTATAACCTCCTTGAGGTACTAAATCTTTTTCCATTCTATATTTACTCCCTACAAAAACTATATCTATTTCTTTTTCTTTTAATTTATCAGCTACAGCCAGAGCAGGATATATATGTCCTCCAGTTCCACCAGTAGTAAAAATGATTTTCTTCATATTTTCTCCTAAGTATATTTCTTCAAAATAAGCTCTTTAAATATATTTCCTCTCTCAATATAATTTTCAAACTGATCAAAGCTAGAGTGAGCCGGTGAAAATAAAACTATATCTCCCTCTACCACCTCAATATTTTCAACTACCTTGTCAATAGAACCAAAATTATATATATTGTCAAATCCAAAATCTCTAGTCAATTTTTCTATTGTATTTGCTGTTTCCCCTATTAAATAAAGTGCTTTACAACTTCTACTAATGACTTTACAAAGAGGTTTCAAATCAACTAATTTATCTTTTCCCCCACAAATTAATATAGGTTTTTTACTATAAGCTTCAATAGCTTTAATCGTCGAATCTATATTTGTTCCTTTTGAATCATTTATAAATACACTTCCATCCCTTTCTAGGAAAAACTCCATTCTATGTTCGAGAGACTCTGTTGTGTAAAGATAAGCTTGCATCTTTTCTACTTCTACTCCGCAAATACTTCCTACTGCAATAATAAACATAATGTTTTCAAGATTATGTTTGCCTTTCAAACTCATTTTTTCAACTTCAGCTATTCTTTTATCCTTGTGGTAAATATATTTACTTTTTACATAAAAATCACAATCTTTTTCAAAACTACTTACCTCTACTATTTTACCACCAAATTTATGCTTTAAATTGCTTAATTCAAACGAATCTTTATTGTATATATAATAATCTTCTGAATTTTGATTATTGTTTATTGTCAATTTACTCCTATAATAAGCTTCTACAGACTCATACCTTGCCAAATGGTCTGGTGATAAATTAATTATAAGACTTATATAAGCTCTAAAATTTTTCAAATTTTCAAGTTGATATGAACTAAGTTCTAGAACTATATAATCTAGTTTTCTTCCTTCTAAAACAATTTCAGCATATGGTTTACCAATATTTCCACCTGCTTCTACTTCGAAACCTCCAACTTCTAATAGTCCTTTTATTTTACTAGTTGTTGTTGTTTTTCCATTTGTTCCTGTAATTGCTATTATCTTAGCTTTACTCTCATCATACCTAAAAGCAAGCTCTATCTCATCTATCAACTCTATACCTAATTCTTTTACTTTATCAGTAAGCTCATTATAAGGTATTCCTGGACTCTTTACAAAAACTTCTATTCCTTTAAGGTTTAATAAAGCT
The DNA here is from genome assembly GCA_964517235.1 of uncultured Fusobacteriaceae bacterium. Classification (GTDB taxonomy): domain Bacteria; phylum Fusobacteriota; class Fusobacteriia; order Fusobacteriales; family Fusobacteriaceae; genus CAZFBB01. The sequence continues at coordinate 7,070 of CAZFBB010000057.1, read as the reverse complement.
TCTTCTTTTGTCATTGCTTTTTTATCATCAACTAAAATAGTCTCATATCCATTAACTTTAAGAAGTTCAAGTGCCTTAAGGCCACTTATTCCTCCACCATAAACCATAGCTTTCTTCATTTTCTACCTCAACTTTAATATTAACATTCCAAGTATTGCAAACATAATTGTAATTATCCAAAATCTAGCTGTAACTTTTGTTTCTGGCATACCTTGCAACTCAAAATGATGATGTATAGGTGCCATTTTAAATATACGTTTTCCACGTTTTTTAAAGGACCATACTTGTAAAATTACAGATAATGCCTCTACTACAAAAACTATTCCTACTATTGCAAATAATATCTCTTGCTTCAAGAATATTGCAATAACAGATAATACTCCACCAAGTGTTAATGATCCTGTATCACCCATGAATATTTGTGCAGGGTAGAAGTTATACCACAAAAATCCTAATCCTGCTCCTACTAGAGCACTCAAAAATACTGTTATTTCTCCAACACCTTCTATATAATAAAGGTTAAGATAATTAGCCCAAACTGTATTCCCAGTAAAATAAGCAATTATAGCAAGTACTAAACCAACTATCATAACCGGCACTATTACTAAACCATCTAAACCATCTGTTATATTAACAGCATTAGAACTTCCAATAATAACAAAAGCAATAAAGAAAAACATTAATATTGCTCCCAAATATATAAATGATTCTTTAACAAAAGGATTTACTACTGCAAAATTTATCTTTTCATGTCCAATTGGAAAATTGTACATATAAAACCAAACTAAAATCGATATCACAAGTTGTCCTACTATTTTTTTCTTACCAGCTAATCCTTTTTTACTCTTAGTAAATTTAATATAATCATCTACAAAACCAATTAAACTAAATAATATAGTTACTAGAAGCAACATCAAAATATATGTATTTTGTAAATTACCAGTAATAATTGTTGTAGCTACCAAAGAAAAAACAATAAGCACCCCACCCATAGTTGGCGTTCCTTGTTTTGAAAAATGTGATTGAGGTCCAACATCCCTTATATCATCACCAATTTTTTTCTTTCTCAACCAAGCAATAAATGGTTTTCCTACTAAAACAACAATTATATAAGACATAAAAAAAGCCATTATAGCTCTAACACTTATATATCTAAATACTCTAAAATATGATAAATCATTTATAAGCAACTGATATAGATAGTACAACATTTCTTACCTCTTCTCTATTTAATAATTTCTTCCAACCTAATTCCTCTAGATCCTTTTAAAAGAATAACAACTTCTTCTTTTATTGCCAAAATATTATTTGTAATATCTTCTTTTTTTTCAAAATATTCAATTTTTTCACTTGAATTTAACATATTTTTCAAGTACTTCATCTCTTTACCAAAAAGATATACTTTATAAAAATTATTACCCTTTAAATAACTTGCAATTTCTTCATGAAGTTTTTTACTCTTTTCACCTAATTCGAGCATATCTCCCAAAACTAATATTCTCTTTTTATCTGTATATATATCTTTAAATGTTTCTATAGCAAACTTCATAGAAACTGGACTAGCGTTATATGCATCATTTATAAAAAGTCTATTTTCTTTTTTTATCTTTTCAAATCTCATTTTTGTAAGTTTAAGATTTTTTATTGTATCTTTATAATCTTCTAATTTATAACCAAGTTTATCCATTATTGCTATAGCCATAGTTATATTCAAAATGTTATGTTTTCCTTGAAGATTCGTTCTTAATCTACCAAAACCCTTCAAAGTAAACTCACAACCATCATCGAGATTTTTATAATCTTCTATGATATAATCATTTCCCCTATCGAATCCTATTTTTACTCCATTCAACTCTTTTAAAAATATATCATCACCATATAAAAATTTCTCTTTTTCTACATGTTTAAATAATTCACTCTTAGCTCTAAAAACACCTTCTCTACTTCCTACATTTTCCAAATGTGAATCACCTATATTAGTTATACATCCATATGTAGGCTTTACTATATCTCCCAAAAGATCTATCTCTCCAAAACTACTCATTCCCATTTCAAGAATAGCAAATTGATCTTCTTTATCAAGTTGTAGCACTGTAAAAGGAAGACCTATATTATTATTATAATTACCCTGAGTTTTTATCCCCGTTTTAAATTTTGAAAGGAATGAATAGATTGTATCTTTTGTACTAGTTTTACCATTACTTCCTGTAATTCCTATTGTTAAAATATCTTTCATTTCCAAGTATCTTTTTGCCCATTTTTGCATAGTTAAGATACTATCATTAACTACTATTATATTATCAATGTTTGAATATTTTGTGTTTTCACAAATTATAAGCAAAGGATTTTTTTTCAACGCTTCATCTATATGCTCATTTCCGCCCCTTATGGCGATAAAAACATCCCCTTCCTTTAATTCTCTTGTATCCATTGTTACTTTATCAATCTCTTTAATATTTATTTTTTTTTTTATAACTTCTTCCAAACTTTTTTTCTTCATTTTCATTCTCCCACAAAAGAATTTGTTTCTCCACATTATATCATTTTTTTTCTTTAGTAGCAATATAAGTCTAATACTTTCTAGCTTCTAGAGCTTTGGCAAAATCATAGAGAGTATCATAAATTTCTTTTTTTCCATATAATTTTTTTTCTTCATTTAATCCATGGCCACTTCTTACTAATATACTCTCCATTCCAAGTCTTAAACCTGCTTCTACGTCAGAAAGTTTATCTCCAACAATAATTGATTTCTCAAAATCTATATTAAAATCCTTTTTAGCTTGCAAAAACATACCTAACTCTGGCTTTCTACAATCGCATTTAATTTTATATTTTCCTATACCTTTCATTGGATGATGAGGACAATAATAATAAGCATCTACTCTTGCACCTATCTTTTCAAGTTCTTCATCTATATAATTATGTAGTTTGTTCAAGTCATCTTCATTATAATAGCCCCTCGCTATTCCTGATTGATTAGTTACCACTACTACTAAATATCCCAAATCATTAAATATTTTTATAGCTTTGTCTGCACCTTTTTCAAAGGTAAAATCTTCTGTTCTATAAAGATAGTCTACTTCTATGTTTATATTTCCATCTCTATCTAAAAAAACACACTTTTTCATCTAAACCTCCAAAAGAGTATAAATACTCCATAAATATTTTACTTAAATCATATGTACACCATATGAATTTAATAATTAACTTTCTACATTTTAAAATAATGTTAACATTATAGTTTATGCAAATTATATCATAAATTGACAAAAATTAATCTATTATATATGATGAAAATGTTCTGTAAATTAATTCTGGAAAAAACAAGAAAAATATAAAAAAAAATTTTTAAAATAATAAAAATAGATTATTAGAAAGAAACTCTTTACAAACATTTTAAAAGGAGTCAATAAAATTATTAATAAAGCTTGCTTTTTATAATATGGGTATTTAAAAGAAATCAGCCAATTAATATAAAAAGCATATCAAAAAATACAATACTTTATATTTCAAAGCTTTTTAACAACAAATTTTTTTGTTGTTGAATTTTATTACACAAAAAAGTAAAACATTAATATTGAATACTTAAGTACAACATTGTCAAATGCCAAACTATTTAAACCTACACAAATAAAAAAAATTATATTTGTCTAGTTAAAAAAACCTTTGGTATTTCTTTGATTTTTTGGTGTCTTTTATAGAAATTCTCTAGAGAAAAAAATCTTTAAAAAATCAACCTCTACTTTTATAAGAAAGGATACTCATGAAAAAAATATTACTATTATTAACATTAATTCTTTTAACAGCTTGTGCAAGTTTGGAAAAAGTTAATAAAAACGATAAAAAATACTCTAGTAAAGGCTACGTAGATATTAGAGGAGATAAACAGTACATAGACATTTCAACTTCTAACATAGACAAACCAGTTTTATTGTACCTTCATGGGGGACCAGGTGGACCATTAACTCCATTAATGAGACTTCTCTTTGAAGAGTTAGAAAAAGATTTTATAGTTGTACTCTGGGATCAAAGAGGTGCAGGAAAATCATTTCATGGCTTTATTTCTTCTAAGTATCAAACTATAGATAGCTTTGTAGAAGACACAAAAGAAGTTACAAATTACCTTTTAAAAAAATTTGACAAAAAGAAAATATATCTTGTAGGAAATTCTTGGGGTTCTCTATTAGGAATAAAAACAATAAAGAAATACCCTAATTTGTATTATGCTTTTATTGGCACAGGTCAAGCTGTAGATGTTCCTAACAATATGAAAATTAGTTATGACTTATTACTGAAAAATTCTATCGAAACAAAAAATATAAAACTTGAAAAAAAGTTAAGAAAACTCAATAGAGAAAAGTTAGATGTGGAAATTACTTTTACTAATTTTTTCACATTGAGGAAATATATAAAAATTATAAATGAATTAGAGGAAAAAAATGCTGAAGAAGTTTTTAAAGAAAGAATATTAGAAAAAGATAAAAATGCCAATGTTGAACTTGAAAGTAAAAAAGCTTATAAAAAAGCTCGTTCTGCTTTAACATTAGCATATAAGCCTTTTGTAATAAATCTTGAAATGGCATATTTATTTAGAAAACTAAGAAAAGAAATGTTAAAGGTTAATTTGAAAAAAGAAGTTACCAAAGTGGATATTCCTGTTTATTTTGCAATAGGAAAGAAAGATTATACTACTCCCTATATATTAGCTCAAGAATATTTCAATATTTTAGAAGCACCCAAGAAAGAATTAATATGGTTTGAAAAATCAGGTCATGGACCAGAAGTTACAGAACTAAAGAAATTTTCTGAACTATTAAATAGAATTAAGGAAGAAACATATAAATAATAATTTTTAGCCCTTTTCTTTGAGAATAATTTTTGCGTTTATCTATGTCAAAAATAAATCTCAACTAAAGGGCTTTATTTTTATAATGGCTCAGGTTGCAGATAAACAACTAGTTTCTTGAAAAAAAAACCTTTTTGAAAAGAAATTTAACAATTTTCCTTTCTTCCTCCTATCAAAAATATTTTAAGTTGACTAAAAGAATTTTTAATGGAAAATATTGAATAAGGAGGTAGTTTGTAAACCATCATAGAATATGCTATATTTTTATCAGATAAAATTACAAAAGGGGAGAGAAATGTCTATTAAAAAAGCCAATAAAAGTTCAATTATCAGAATAATTATTTCAAAGTTTAATGACAAAGAAATACAAGAAATAAAAGTTCTCTATCACAAACAAGGTGGAGTAGATACATTTAAAATAGGAACTAAGGTAGAAGATGGAAAAGTTATCTTTACAAAATTTGAAGAAAGAAAAAGGGAATATGAAGACAACTTTGTTATAGAGCCAAGAAACAAAGAAAGTACAGAAATAAAAGTTACAAAAGAAGTTCATGAGAAAATCACTAGAGAATATACAGTTAGTGGGAAAGTTAATGAAAAAAATCCAAAAGAAATAACTATAATAGTTGAAGACATCAACAAAGTCAATGAAAAACTAGATAAGAGGAGAAAAAAGTCTGAAACTAAACGTCTTTTATTAAACAGAGATTTAATGGAAAGATATTCTCAAATAGCCCAGTGTGATGTTGATGATATAGACTCTCAAAAGATATATAAAATAAAGAGGTTTTTGTCTTATAGGTCAAATATGCTTATTTATTTTCAGTTTATAAATGATTTTTTAAAGAAAGAATCTGGAGTAAAAGAGATATGGAAACTTGTAAATAAAGATAATAAAAAAATAGATGATGAAATTATTGAAAAGATAAGTAAAAATATCTTAAACAACTATATTTCAAAAGAAATTGAGTATCATAATAATAGAGCCAAAAAAATAAATGAAAAAAATAAAGACAAAAAATTTAAAGAAAAAATAGAAAGTATAAATTTAGTAGAACCAAATGAATTTAAAGAAGATGTTGAAAAAATGCTTTATTTATTTGCTGATTTGAGACATAAATTAATGCACTATGAATATAAATATTTTGAAAATATATTTGAAGGAAAAGAAGTAAAATTATTTTTTAATGAAAAAGATACTAATTTAAATGAAATGTTAGATTTGAATTTATTTAAAGAATTGAGCAAAATAACCCAATTAAAAGAAGAAAATAAAAACAACTATCTAAATGATGAAAGTATAGTTAGAGTACTTGGAAAAGAGAAAAAAGCTAAAAAAATATATAAATTATATAATATGATTTGTAATAGAAAAAATGGTTTTAATAAATTTATTAATTCCCTTTTTGCAACTGATGTAGTAGAAGATTCTGAATTTTAAAAACTTATAAAAGCAGAATTTGAAGAAAGGGTAGAATGGTTAGAGTCAGTTATAAAAGAAAAGAAAATAGGTGATAAAACGCTTAAAAAAGAAACTTTAACTAAAATGAGAGAGGAATTAAATAATAAAAAGAATATAGTAAAGCTAGTTGGAGAGCCTTATATATGGGACATTCATCAAAGTAAACCTTATAAAGAATTATACAATTTGAGAAAAGAAAAAGTAGCTCAGTTGTCTACTCTAATAGCTGTCGGTAAAAATAAAGAAAACAAAATAGCAATAACAAAGTTGAATAAAGAACTACTTCAATTAAAAAATAAAATGGAAGAAATAACTAAATTAAATTCGATAATGAAATTAGAAATTAAAATGCAAGTGGCATTTGGATTTTTGATTAGCAACTTTGGAAAAAATTATTCTAAAAAAAATAAAGAAAAGAAGCTAGAAAAATATAGAAAAATAGATTTAGATTTATTCCTCGGTAAAAATGGATTTGAATCGTCTGATTTTGACAAAATAGATTTGTATAGAAAAGATAAAGAAATCTATTTAAAATCTAGCAAAAATTCATTTGAAGGTATAGATAAAATTGATTTTAATTTTGGTCAATTAGAGTCAAGAGTTGAACCTTTAGAATCTTTCTTATCAAATAAGAAAGAAAACAACTTATCTAAATTTTATATATTAATGTACCTTCTATTACCAGTTGAAATGCGTGGAGATTTATTAGGCTTTGTAAAAAAACATTATTATGATATAAAAAATATTGACTTTGTTGAAATC
>CAZFBB010000056.1:0-16967 GCA_964517235.1 uncultured Fusobacteriaceae bacterium | reverse complement strand
ATTCTCCACCATTTAAGATAATTTCTGGTATATTTGCAAATGTTTCAACATTATTAACGTTAGTTGGTTTACCCCAGTATCCACTTTCGGCAGGATAAGGTGGTTTAGAAGTAGGTTCCCCTCTTTCCCCTTCCATTGAATGGATAAGAGCTGTTTCTTCTCCACATACGAAAGCTCCTGCTCCATATTTAATTTCTATATCAAAACTAAATTCAGTTCCTAGTATATTTTCACCTAATAAACCGTATGTTTTAGCATCTTCTATTGCTTTTCTAAGTCTATTAATTGCCAATGGATATTCTGCTCTTATATATACAAGACCTTTACTGGCACCTGTAGCATATCCACATATTGCCATAGCTTCTACTACTGCATGTGGGTCTCCTTCAAGTATAGATCTATCCATAAATGCTCCTGGATCTCCCTCGTCAGCATTACATACAACATATTTTTGATCAGATTTATTATTAAGAGCAAATTGCCATTTAAGACCTGTAGGAAATCCTCCTCCACCTCTTCCTCTTAATCCTGATAATTTCATTTCATCAATAACTTCTTGTTGATTCATTTCAGTTAATACTTTCCCAAGAGCTTGATATCCTCTATTTCCAAAGTATTCTTTAATATTTTCTGGATCAATAAGTCCACAGTTTCTAAGAGCAACCCTCATTTGTTTCTTGTAGAATTCCATATTTTCACCTTCTGAAATTCTTTCTTTAGTCACTGGGTCTTTAAATAATAAAGTTTCTATTTTTTCACCTTTTATTATATGCTCTTCAACTATTTTACCTGCATCTTCAGGTTTTACTTCTACATAAAAAGTGTTATCTGGCATTATCTTCACGATAGGTCCCTTTTCACAGAAACCGAAACATCCTGTTTTAATTACTTGCACTTCTTCTTCCATACCTTTTTCTTTTAAAACAGCTTCTATGTTATCACCGATTTTAGCACTTTTAGAAGATAAACAACCTGTCCCGCCACATATTAGGACATGCTTTTTATATGACATTTTTTTACCTCCCTGATTAATGGTTACATTTTTTATTTCCATCGTTATCTACTAAGAATTCTACTATTTTATCTGTATCTATAAGGTATCTCTCAACAATATTCAAACCTTCTTCCACAGATACATTACCAAATACTACTTGTCCTTTGTTTGGAATTATTATTTCTAATGATGGTAATGAACCGCTATAGCCCAAAAATTCTGTTTGATATACAACAACATTATTAATATTCTTTTCTTTAATAAAATCTATAATTGCTATTCCAACTTGATTTGCCAATTTTTTACTCTCTAAAGAATTTTTGCTAATTCCTACTTTTACCTGTATCTTTTGCAACAAATCAATATCTTCTCATTTTTTTCTTAACTCTACTAACTTCTCACACTCTTTACCAATTTTTAATAATTCTTCAACTGAAGTTATTTTTTTAGACATAATATCCTCCTATCCTAACTCAGAATATTTTTTTATGAGACCTTTAACATCTTTTGCTTCATCTCTACCATATACATCTTCACCTATTAATACAACTGGTGCTAATCCACAGGCTCCAACACATCTAAGTGCATCTATTGAGAATAAACCATCAGCAGTTGTTTCTCCTGCTTTAATTCCTAATTCATTTTCAAAATCTTTTAGAACTTTGTCAGCTCCTCTAACATAACAAGCTGTTCCCATACATACTGCAACTGGATGCTTACCTTTAGGAGTCATAGTAAAGAATGAGTAGAAGCTTACTACACCATATACTTTTGCTAATGATAATCCTAATTGTTCAGCTACGAAACTTTGAACTTCTTCTGGTAAGTAACCAAAGATTTCTTGTGCTTTATGTAAAACTGATATTAAAGCACCTTTTTTATCTTGGATGCTATTAATAAATTCTTCCAATTCTCTAAAACACTCTTTTTTCAAATTGTTTTCGCAAGACATTTTCGTCCCCCTTTTCATAAAGTTTTATTAACAATTTTAAATTGTATTCGTATTTTTTTTCACACTTCTACGCTAGTATAACACAATTGCCATACTTTGTGAACCTTTTTTTAACACTTTTTGGTGAAAAATGTTTAAAATTCGTCTCTTTTTCCGAATATTTTGATAAACAAAATATTTTTTATTGTGATTTTTTATCTTTTCGTTCTTATATTGCACGGTTTTTTCACTTCATTTTATTTTTAAAACACTTTTTACGTTTTAGAAATTTATTTTTGATTAAATATTTATCAAATTTTATTTTTATTATCAAATTTTTTTCATTTAAGTACATTTTTACAGTATACTTTTGAAATTTAAAAGAGCAGTTACCCGCCCTTTTATTTTTCTTTATTTCTTTATATAATTTTCTATTTCTGAATTTAATAAATCTGTACTTTTTTCTAAATTAGTTAATTTTTCTAATCCTTTATTTACCATATTACTAAGTTTGTTTATACTATCATTATTTATTTCACTTTTCTCTTCAATCACATAACTACTTTCTCTTATTTGATCAAAACTAACTTCTATTTCATTGAATATTTTCTTTTCATCTTCAGCTTGATTAAATATCTCATCTACTTTTTTCTTAATATTTTCACTATTTGAAATAATTTGTTTTATAGAATTATTAACTTCTTCATTTGTATTAATTCCTATTAAAATAGCCTTTTTAACTTTATCAGTTGATTCTTTTACTTTTCTTGTTTCAGAAACTACATTTTTTATAATTTCATTTATTTTTTCTGTTTCTTCGTCAGTTTTCATAGAAAGTTTTCTTATCTCTTCTGCTACTACTGCAAATCCTCTTCCAGCTTCTCCTGCTCTAGCAGCTTCTATAGCTGCATTTAAAGCTAATAAATTTGTATTCTCTGATATTGCTGTAATACTTTCTGTTATCTTTTCTATTTTTCCAGATAATTCTGACAAAGCTCCTACTACTTGTTCATTTTTTTCAGAAATATCTTTGATTTCATTTATTTTATTAGTCATTTCAGATAATTTTCCTATACTCTCTTTTGATATTGACAAACTTTCTGTAGATGCTTCCTGAGCTACTTCTATACTTTCATACATATTTTCTCTTTTTTTAGAAAATTCTCCAACAACTTCAGAACTATGCTGAGATATATTATGTTGTTTTTTTGATTTTTCTAAATTTTCTTTTGATAAAACAATTAAGTCCTTAAGTCCCTTCTCCTCCTCCTCTCCTCCTACAACTTTTCTCATCATTTTACTTAAATCTTTACTTAAATTAATTATATCTTCAAATTTATGAGCTACTTTATCTAGAAGTTTTACCTTCTCACCTTCAATTAACAATTCTCTTTCAATAAAATAAATCGCTTTTTTAAAATCAGACAACTCATTAAAATCAACTTCTAATTTATTTCCTTTTACTTCACCTCTATAAGTAATATTATCAAATAATGAAGTATCTGCTAACTTAGGATCTTGTAATTCTAAATATAATAACTGATTATATGAACTATAACTTTTTACATTTATCAGTGAGCCTGCTGCTGTACTTATTACTTTTATGGCATTTGGAACATCTATATTCTCAGGATACCTACCTGGAGTTCTAATATCTTTATTTTTTATATACCATCCAAAGACAAAATAATATAATGCAGAAAAAATCAGTCCTACTGGTATTACCAATAATGCATTTGTTGTTAGTTTAAAGTTCCAGATATAATCTATAACTCCTCCAGATATATTAAACCCTAACTTTATATTCATGAGAGAAGCAACAACCATGGCTACTCCTGTTGCTACTGCATTAAACAAATATAAGAAAGGAGAAACAAAAATAAATGTAAAATCTATTGGTTCAGTAATTCCTGCCAAAAAACCTGATAAGGTTGCCGGTAACAAAACCCTTATACTTTGTCCTTTGTACTCTTCATAAGAAGCTCTATACATTGCAAAAGCTCCTGCAGGCAATCCAAACATCATAACTAAGAAAAATCCACTCATAAATGCCCCGGCACTTGGATCTCCAGCAAAAAACCTAAACAAATCTCCTGTTTTATCTCCAAAAGTTCCAAACTCCTTCCAAACATAACCATTTAAAGCATGATGTAATCCAAATATTACCAATATTCTATTTAAAAATCCATATAAAAATAAACCAAAACTACCTGCTTCTACTATCCAAACTGCCAAAGAGTTAAATAGTTTAAATAAATATCTCCATATAAATCCAAAAAACAAAGAAGCACCTATAGCAATAAAAAAGTTACTTACTTGATAATAAACCTTTTTATTTATAATATCTTCATTATCTTCTACATAATTATAAAGATTAGCTGCTATTACACCTGATATAATACCAGACATAACTCCCATATTAGCTCCTCCTCCTAAAGATTTTACTCCTGCTGCTATTACTAACTGGGTAATTACTGCTGCTATTGCTGGTGAAATATCTTTCTTATTTGCCAATTCAATTGCTACTCCTGCCGATACTACGATAGCTAAATTACTAAAAGCTATATCTCCAATAGATATCATATAGGGTATATTAAAAATAATTCCAACTGTAAGCATTACAGCTGCAAAGGGAAGTACTATTATAGGTAGAAGTAATGCTCTACTTAAAGATTTTAAGATATAATTAAAATTCATAATTTCACTCCTCTCTTTATATTGTACATTAATAGTATATGTCATTTTTAGTTATTAAACTCCTCTTTTTATACTGTTATTTGTATGTAAGAATAAATTTAATAGATAATTCCATTGTAAAATATAAGCTTGTTCTAATATCACTTATATTTTAACTAACAAAACTTGAAATAATATAAATCTGAGCCATATAAAAGAAATTTAAAATTTTAATTGATATAAAAGAAACTTTGGTAGCAGAATTCTACCAAAGTATCTTAGGCATATTTATTTGTTTAAAATTTTTACCAACACCACTTGACAAAGAACCTTTTTTCCAATAAAAATGACCACAACACTTGTTATGGTCTAAGCTTTCAATTTTTCATATGCTTCATTTATCTCTTTAAATCTCTTCTCTGCCAAATTTTTCTCTCCATCTGTTGCATTAGCAAATTTATCTGGATGATATTCTCTAGCTTTATTTCTGAAAGCCTTTTTAATCTCCTCTTGACTTGCTCCTTGATTAACACCAAGAATATTATAGTATTTACTTTTATCTTCAAAGTAATTATTTCCACCAAAGGAGCTATTGCTATAACTTCTACCTCCATAGGTACCATTATCGCTTCCCTGTCTAAAAAAGTTTTCAAAATCACTTTGATTAAATTTATAATAATAAGTTCTGTTTGTTCTTTGTTGATTGCGTTTCCTACTTGGCCCCATTAAGAGATTAGCTACATACACTATACCAATTATAGGCAGGAACCAAATAAACAGTCTAAAAGCAAAAATTGCTAACATTAAAAACAAAAAATTATTTAATGTTCTTCTTGGTCCTTGATAAATTAAAGAAACTATCATTAATGGACCAATTATATACCACATATTCATATAACCTCCTCAACAATAATAGTACAAAGTTTAATAGAGGGATTATACACTATTATCCAACTTTTGTCAATTATGCTTCTTTTAACTCATCCTTTAATTCATTAATTTTCTCAAATAATCTAGAGTCTCTTTGGTCTATTTCATAAGCAGCAACATATTCTTTAAGTGCTTTTTTCTTTCTCCCCATATCTTCATATTTCATTGCAAAATCCATATGAGCCTGATACATATCAAAATCTAAAAAGATAGCAAAATCATAAGCATCAACTGCTTCTCTTATCATACCCTCTCTAGAATACGCATTTCCTAGTAAGAAAAATACAAATGGAGCTGCCGAATCAATATCAAGTGATTTATTAAAATAATCAATAGCAGTATCTAATTCTTCAAGCTCATAATAAAGATAACCTAAAAAAGCCAATATATTAGAATCTTCTGGATAAGTTTCTAATAAAGTTTTATATATTTCTATTGCTTTTTTATCCTCTTTTATATAATGATAGATTATAGCTAATTCTTTGGCTTTCTCCCTATTTCTGGGATCTTCCTTCAGTTTTTCTTCTAATTCCTTTATTTTCTTTTCCAAATCTATCTCAGTGCAACAAATTTCCTTAAATATCTTAGTTCTCACCATAATAAGCGCTAAATAATTAGCTTCCCCCTCTCTAAAATGAGTAAAAATTGATATTTTATTTTGAATTAAGTGTATTATAGCATATATGTAATATTTTTTAAACAGATTTTTACTCCTTTCTCAACTATCCCTTTTTTTTATTACATTTTTCTTTTTTTTATTAACTTATAGACAATTTTCAATCAAATCTATCAAAAACTTTTATTTTATAAGATTTTTATCCTTTATTCTTCAAAGAAAAGAAAATTTGTTTTATTAAAGAAATGTTTAAGAACTTATTTTTTAAAATTTCTAAAAAAAACATATAAACTTCCATTATATAACTAAATATAACAAAACGAGTTAATATTTACCATAATATCAATAAATATCTTTAGAGAAATTTTTATCTTCATAAAAGCAAAAAAAACCTGCAAAGATAAATGCTCCTTCTATTAAGCATTTACTTTACAGGTTCTATCATAAACTTTCTTTTACTTTATTAAATTGCTTTTTCCCCAACCATAACTTCACATACGTGATATATATGAGTTTTTATTCTTCTATATGTAGTTAACATATCTATATAAGTTGTTGAATAGAAAACATCTTTTTTCTTTTCCTTTAATCTATTTAAATGTGCTTCTCTAATAGACTTAAATGCAAAAGTAACATCTCCTCTTCTCTTTACCGCTTCGATTACTATATCTTCATTTCCTGTATCGATAGCTGTAGTTACAAAATCAAAATATTCTTCCACTTGCTTATGTAACTTTAATAAATCTTCTCTCTCTGCTTTATCAAGAGTCATTTCACTATTTTTTAATTTCAAATATAACTTAATTACTACTGTAAAATAATCACTTATACTTTCAAACTCATCTGCATAAGCAAGTTGATTTTTAGCTCTTAATGTCAATTCATGTGACAAATCTTGAGTCAAAACTTCTGTTACTAAATCTGAGATTTCTTTTTGAACTAAATCTAAATTGTCTTCTAATTCAAACATTTCTTTTACTTCTACTGAATTTTTATCTAAATCATTATTTAATACATTTCTAACATTAAATATCATTTTTTTAATTTGATCACCCATTTTAAGTATCTCTACTCTAGATTGTTCAAGAGCAACTGTAGGTGTTTCAATCATTCTAAAATCAAGTTGTGTAAACTTCTTTGTAAATTCTTCTGTTTCAGGAATTAATCTAACTAACATCTTAGCCATAATTCCAACAAATGGTATAAATATTAATCCATTTAACAAGTTAAACCCAGTATGAGCCACTGCTAAGTACTTGGTAATATTTACTAAAGGGTCTGCAAAATTTGTCAGCACTTCCAAATACCACCAGTAAAGTGGAAGTATCCATAAAATACCCACTACATTAAGAGTTGTATGAGCCACTGCAGCTCTTTTAGCATTAGATTTTGCTCCTATACTTGCAAGCACAGCTGTTATTGTAGTTCCTACATTAAGACCAAGAACCAAAGCAACTCCCGTTTGATACGAAATTAATTCTTGTGTTGCAAGTGTTATTGTTATACCTAAAGTTGCTGATGAACTTTGAACAACTGCAGTTAGTAAAGCTCCAATAAGTGCTACTACTAATACTGTTCCAAAACTATCAACTTGAAACTTTTGAAATAATTCTAAAAATTCAGGCATATTTCTTATTGGTTTAAATCCATCTTTCATAAGTTCTAAACCAAAGAAAACTAGTCCTAATCCCATTACCATCATCGATCTATATTTTGACTTATCACTTTTAGAAAATAACATAGTAAGAGCTCCTGCTCCTGCCATAGGCAATCCATATTTACCAATTTTCAATACTAATACCCAACCAGTTATTGTTGTACCTATATTAGCTCCTATTATTACTCCCAAAGCCTGTACTAAAGTCATTAGTCCTGCATTAACAAACCCTATTACCATTACTGTTGTAACTGAACTCGACTGAACTATTACAGT
Organism: uncultured Fusobacteriaceae bacterium; assembly: GCA_964517235.1. Classification (GTDB taxonomy): domain Bacteria; phylum Fusobacteriota; class Fusobacteriia; order Fusobacteriales; family Fusobacteriaceae; genus CAZFBB01. Next base: position 8,887 of record CAZFBB010000056.1, on the reverse strand, counting down.
TGCTAAAAGTCCTACAAGCACTGCCATAATTCTATTATTAGTAATAGCTGAAATTATTTTTCTTAGTCTATCACCTGCTAGGTTTTGCATTCCATCTGACATATAGTGCATACCAAACAAGAATAATCCCAGCCCACCAAGAACATTTAGTAATATTTCCATCAAATATTTAACCTCCTAAGTTTTAGTCATTCCCCTGAATTTTAACATATTTTTTACATTTTTGACATCTTTTTATTTTATTTTTAATCTGTTATAAATAAAATTTTTTTTTAGTCAAATTCTATCACTTTGAAATTTTAACATAGGTGCTAATATAATGTTAGAGCTTTTTACATATTTTTTACATTATCTTTATACTCTTTTATCTATTATTATTTATAACTTTCTACCTTTACCTAAACAAATATACCTAAATCAATGTTAAAAAAATATTTAAAATTTGTTAAATTTAAATATTTTTTTACTCTATCTTTACCTTTTAGTTATAATTTAAAAATTATTTTCTTCTTTCTTTAGAACAGAATATAGTTAATTCTTTTTGCAGTTCATTTTAATTTTATTCTTCATACTATAATGTTTTTTTCAAAAAAAGAACCTTTCTCAAGTTCAATAAAATTTAATTTTCCTTAATTTTTTTAACTATACTTTCTACAAATTCCGGTTTAAACCTAGGTCTTATATCACTGCCTATTCTTACATTAGGTCCCATAGGACAACGACCAAAACATCTTTGTGTTGTCAGTTTTATCTTTCCATCTTCTGTTATTTCATCTACTTCTACTCCAAGTACCTTTTTAAATTTATCCAGTATTGCTTCAGAACCTTTCATTGTACAACTCTGCCCTAAACAGACTCTTATTTCTGTCACTTTTGAGCTTTTAAGTATCTTTATTCCAAGCATTTTAGCTGTATCCAAAACTTCTACCTTTTCAACTTGAAATTTATTAGAAATTTCATCAATATAAAACTCCTCTACTCCATCAAAGTCTCTTTCAATGTTTCTAAGAATATCAATTATCAACGGACTATAACCATTTGCCCCCCTTGAAAAAATTTCTATTTCCTTCAATATATCTTCCTTACTTTTCATTTTTCCCACTCCTTTTGAGCAAAATGTATTATATCAGGAATATCTTCCTCTGTTACATACTGAAAAGTTTTATGTTTGACACAAACTCTCGGCCCATAATCGCAATTTTCACTACACTCTTTTTCAACTACTTCTACTCGATTATCCTCATAGTTTCTGAGTATTCCTTCTATTATGCTATTTCCTGCCATGTAACAAGAAGTTCCCATACATACTTCTACCTTTATCTTATCTCTAGATTGACGTAGAAAGGGAAAAAATTCTATAGTATCTTCTAACTCTTCCCTTTCTATTCCTATTAATTCTACCAAAATTTTTTGAATTTCTTTATCTATTACTCCACCACAAATATTCTGAATAAGAATTAAATGCTCCAAGATATTTTCTTTCGGATTTATTTGTATTTTAATATAATCTTTTACCTTTTTCAACTTATCTTCCATAAAATTACCTACCTCCAAAGTAAAAAATAAGATTTTTTTTTAATCTCTCACAACTTTTATTATATAATATTTTTTAACTTTTACCTATCAAAATCAATCTAAACTCAATGACCTCTTAAAATAAATATTATTTTCAAAGTGAAAAAAAGAAGCTATCTAAATAGCTCCCTACAACTAGTTATTATTCACATTAAAGATTAGGTCAAAATCTTTATTTGTATATGAATATTTTGTTTTACAAAAATGACACTCCACTTCCAACTTACCATCTTTTTCTATAATTTCATTAATTTGCTCTTTTCCTAATGTAATTAAGCCCTTTACAAATTTATCTCTATTACAATCACATAAATAATGAATTTCATTATCCTCTAGTATTTCGTAATCTTCTACTAACAAATCTTCTTCCACACTCATATCTTCATATAATAATTTAACTATTCTATATATATCCATTCCACCCTCTAGTAGCTCTGTTACTGGTCTAATGGCTTTTATCTTTTCTTCTAATTTACTTATAAAATCCTCTTGAGCATTAGGCATTAATTGCATCATAAATCCTCCTGCTAATTTAACAGTCAAATCTTGATTCAATGACACTCCAAGCCCTATTACCGTTGGTGTTTGCTCTGATGTATAGTAGTAGTATGCTAAGTCTTCGGCTATTTCACCAGTTTGTAGATTTGAAATTCCCACATAAGGCTCTGAATTTACAAACCCCATATCTTTTATAACTCTCAATGTACCAGTTCCTACAAGGGCACTTACATTTGGTTGTCCATTTTCTTTTATTGGCGTATCTGCAGAAGGATTAGCAACATATCCTTTTACATTTCCACTATTATTACTCGTAACAACAATTTGCCTAATAGGTCCTTCAGAATCTATTCTCAAAGTCAATAAATCATCTCCTTTAAGATTAGTCCCCATCATTGCTCCAGCAGTCAACAGTCTTCCAAAGGCAGCAATAGCTGTTGGACTCATTTTATGTATGTCTTGTGCTTTACTTACTATATCTGTAGAATCTACCACCCAAAATCTGGCATTTTTACTAATACCACGAATTATCTTAGCCACTTTTTTCCTCCACTTCTTACAAAAAAATAAAAAACACCTTAATAAAGGTGGTACCGAGAGCGGGACTTGAACCCGCAAGGAGCAAGCTCCGTCAGATTTTGAGTCTGATGCGTCTACCAATTTCGCCATCTCGGCCTACTGGTAAATATTAGCATACTCCACTACATTTGTCAATTTTTTTTGATTGTATTATAACTTATATCTTTTCCTAGAATATTATATCTTTCTTCACCTATTATTGTTATCAACTCTACATTACTAAATATCTTCCCCTTTTCCCTTTTAAAATCTAGTATTTTTTTTATTTCTTTTGTGCTAAAACCATACCACAAGAGATTTTTTTCAGTTGCATTATTTATATCTAATTTTTTCTTTTTCCCCCTTGTATCATCAATAAAAAATTTCGTTTTTAACTTTTCTACTGTTTTTTCTCCTATACCTTTTATCCTTATTAATTCATCTATTTTTTCAACTTTACCTGTAAATTCAATATATGCTTTTACTTCTTTTGCAACTTTAATATTCAAGCCTTCATTTATAAAGTCTTTTACTTCCGAATTATTTATATCCAAAATTTTCCCTTCTCTTTCAACTTTTTCTAAAAAAGTAATTTCATAATCTGCCACTTTATTTTCTTCTACTCTCTCTTTTCCAAAATAATATATCACCAAAATTATACTAGTTAATACTATTGGAATTACATACTTTACTTTCATTTTCATCTTTCACCTCCAAATATTTTTTATTTTTTCCTAAAGTTTTTTCATCTACCTATCGATATTCTATATGTCCACAATTATATTGTGAGACTCCCCAAAAGAAATCCATGAAATAATAAAGAGAGTTGTTCCCCAGACAACTCTCTTTATTATTTTAAATTTTTTTTATATTTCCTCTAATATTTTTCTTTAACAAAATTAAATTTTATTAGTTTTTTCTTCTTTTATTAAAATTTATTTAATTATCATCACTATCAAATATCTTTTTTTCTAATTTATTATGTTCCCAAAAATAATTTTTTATACAAATCATTATTTTATAAATACCTCTTAATGCTTAATATCTTTTTCTTATCAATTCTTTCTAACACAAATCTACCTTATCTCCTTCTAAAAGCCTAAACTACTCTTATACATAGAATAAATAAAAAATGACCGATTTCAAAAAAATCAGTCATCTATCTTCAATTTAAAATGCTAAATATATATTTTACTTCTCCATTAATTATACTTCTATAATTATTAAATCTTTAATACTTTTTAACTCTTCTTCTACTTCTTTTGCTATACTTACTTTATATGTTATTCTGCTATCATATGTTTTTTCCATAATTTCACTATCTCCAAGGATTTTTTCTATTTCACTTGTTCTACTATAGTCAAAGTCTATTATAAATACTTTTTTTTCCACATACTCAACTATCCCTGCTTCATTGACTGCTAATTTTGCTGTTTTAGCGTAATTACGAATAAGTCCACCTGCACCTAATTTTATCCCACCAAAGTATCTAGTAGCTACTACTACTACATTCTGTACTTGGAGAATTTGTAAAATTTCACCCATTGGTTTACCTGCTGTACCACTTGGTTCTCCATTATCATCTACTTTATAATATTCTTGACCATTTTCTATTACTCTATAAGCAGTACAATTATGTGTGGCATTTGGATGTAATATATTTATATATTCAATGAAATCTTCAGCTTCCTTACAAGTTCCTATAGGCTTTATATAACCAATAAATTTTGATTTTTTTTCCTCAAATTCTATTATTGTCTCTTTAGCTATTGTTTTCATTTTTACCTCTATCTTCTTTCATCTGCAAATACTGTCTTTTTGCAAGTCCATAAATATATTTTTCTTTTTTAGCCTCTTTATTACTAATTACCAAATTAAAATAATTCTGAGCTTTTACCAAATCACCAATTCTTCTATATAATTCAGCTATTAAATATGCCAATCCATTTTCAGTCAAATTTCCACCTAATTTATCAGCATTTAAATATTTCTTTTCATAATACTCCAAAGCTTTTTTTAGGTTAACCATTTCATTTTCTTCATCTTTTACATTACGATATAACCAAGCTATCTTCATATACAAGTTTCCAAATTGAGCTGTATTCTCACTTCCTATTTGTTCCAAGGTACTAATAGCTAATTTCAAACTTTCCACACCAGAAGCTAAGGTTCTATCTATTGTAAAATCATAATCACTTATTCTATTTTCTTCTTGTAAGTTTTTTATCCATTGTATCTTTATATCTCCAAATTTACTAGAAGTGTTGGCATAATAACATTGTGGACAAACTATTATATCGTAAATTATTGGATCGAATTTTTCATAAATTTCATGGAAATCACTTTCTTTTTCTACTAATGCTTGAGATTTACTTTTATAATTGTACGATTCAAATTCCTTTGTACAAACAGGACAAGTATGTTCTTTTTTCCAAACATATTTCTTATCAAATTCTACTATCTCTTCTTTTTTTTCAACTATTACCCTTCCAACACTTCTCTTATCCTTCATAATAATACCACGATTTCCACCTAATATTTCTCTAGTTCTTTTTCTAAGTATCTTTAAATCTACTGGTTTAATAAGATAATCATTAATTCCAGCTTTTGCCACTTTATATATTACTTCCCTATGAGCAAACGCTGTTAGAACCAATACTGGTAAATTAGGAAAATCTAGCCTTAGTTTTTCTAATACCTCTTCTCCCCTTATATCTGGAAGGTTTATATCGAGTATTACTAAATCATAACTATCCCTCTTTAACTCACGTAACCCCTCTTTTCCTCTATCTACCCCTTTTACAATATAATCTTCATTATCACTTAAAAGAGCTTGTTCATACAAAAATTGTGCTGCTCTCACATCTTCTATTATAAGTATTTTTTTTTCAGCCATATCAATTATTCTCCTTAAAATTGGATATATGTATTTATTGCTCCATAAAATATCTTATATAATGGGCTCATTAGTATATTAAGTACACCTGTCCACATTAATAATACTAAAATAAACAATCCAAACCTTTCTATATTTAATAAAAAGTTATTCACTTTTCTGTTTCCAAATGATAATAAAACTTTTGAACCATCTAGTGGTGGAATAGGCAACAAATTAAATACTGCTAAAGTTACATTTATCCCAATTAAATATTTCACAGTTTTATATGTATATGGGTTTTGCATAAAAAAGTTAAATGGCACAAATTTAAGTATCGTTGCACCAATAAAAGCTAATGCTAAATTAACAAGTATACCTGCTATGGATATAGCAAACAATCCGTCTTTTTTATTCTTTACTTTGTACATATTTATAGGTACAGGCTTTGCCCAGCCTATTACAAACTGACTTCCCATTAATATTAGTAAAGCAGGTAACAAAATTCCTCCTATATCAATGTGTTTTATTGGATTAAGTGTTAATCTACCTGCATTTTTTGCAGTATCATCTCCATACAAATATGCTGCATAACCATGTGCTATTTCATGGAGCATAACAGAAATTATCAATATTCCTATCATTATAAGAAGTCCAGGATTACCATACACCTTTTTTAATAATACCAATCCTAACAATATTCCAAAAATTCTAAATACATTTTTTTGATTATCACTCATATGCCTATTTGCATTTTTTATTTCTTCCCAATAACTCATATAACCACCTCTTTTCTAACTTAAATTCTATCATAGATATAATTTTTTTTCAATTTTACCATTATCTATAAACTATAATTGCTATATTCTATACAGAAGTGATTAATTATTTTTTTCTATATACAAAATTTCGACCTCTTCTGCTTATTTCTAAAGTCCCAAAATCTATCATTTCTCCATCTTCAAGTCCAATAGTTCCTTCTACCTCCCCTTTCCTAGTTAATATGTACTTGCTCTTATACTTATTCCCCTTTAATATATAACTTATTTTATTCTTTACTACATAAACTTTCTCTTTTGGAAAATAGATAAAATCATCTTTTTCTATTATTCGATATTCAAGGATAAAATAAATAGGAAAAAGAATTATAAATATAAAGTAAAATTTTTTATTTTTTATAAAAGGATATAAAAGTATAGACAAAATTACTGGTAAATATAAAAAATTAGGTATATTCCTCATTAATTCTACAGTCATGTAAGGTATTTTTCCTACTACACCTAAAAAAACTATTAATACATCAAATAAAAATTGACTAAAAGGTTTTAACAAAAATCCCAAGTAAAAAACTTGAAAAAATATATTTAGATATATAAAAAGTATTAGTACACTTCCCCAAAATACTGCAAAAATATTTGTAATAAAAGCTCCAAGAGGTAAAATATTAAAATAATTTACAAAAATTGGACTTAAACTTAATTGAACTAAAAAACTCATTTTTACTATATTAACAACTTGATTTTCACCTTTTTTGTAAAGATAAAGAATACCATATAGTGCCATATAGCTCATTTGAAAAGCTATATTTTTTATGAGAGACATATTTATCACAAGTGTTATTACAAAAGCTATACATAAAGATTTTTTACTATTACTTTTATCAAAAAATATCTTACTTAATAAAAAGATAATAGTCATTATGTAGGCTCTTTGTACTGAAGGACTAAATCCTATTATGAATACATATATACTAACTAATATAAATGTTAGTATATATTTAATTTGAAATTTTAAGGAAAAAAAAGAAAAAGTTCCTAATAAAAACCCCAACACTATTCCCAAATGCAGGCCAGATATTGCAAGCAGATGAGATGTACTTGTATTTTTGAATAATTCATCTAACCCCCTTGATATTCTACTTTTATCGCCTAATACCACCCCCATAGTAAATGTTTCCAAATCTATATCAAAACTTAGTTCTTCTACTTTTTTTCTTATTCCAAAAGCCAAGTTGTCAAAATAGTTTCTTTTAATACTCAATAAATCCCCAATTATTTCTTTACTATTATGATATTTTTTTATCTCTTTTACTTTATACTCTACTATATACCTTCCATTTTCATACAAATTCTCATCTAACTTCAAATAATACTTTCCATTAAGACTCCTATAAGTTACTTTTTCTATTTTTATTTTTTTATCACTTACTTCAATTTGAAAAATATATGTTTTATTATATTTTATTTCTTCAGTATAATTAAATAAGGGATTTAAAAAAGGAGGTAAGAAAAATAAAAATAAATAAATATACTTTTTTCCCTTTAATATCACCAAGAAAGTAGTTAATATTACCGAAAATATAATTATAATATAATTTGGTGTAAAGTGACAAAACAAGAGACTAGATGATAATATTGTCAATACAATCACTTCATATTCTTCAATTTTATTCATAATTTACTCCTTATAAGTTTCTAAATATTTTTACAATTTTTAATTTTTTATCCTTTAAAATTTTTATTTTTTATCTAAATTGTTTCGATAAAAGTCCCTCGTCTAACTTAGACGGAAGATAAATCAGAACGGTTTTAGTCTTTAACTCCCGCTTGAGAACGCATATATTTTTCAATTATTTCTATCTTTGCCCCCTCCAGTTGTTAAAATAAAATAGCTTCTACTGCAAAATACAGGTTTCTAATAATATTTTTTCAAATATTTACTATATTTTTTTCTAATTAACCTAGAAAAAACATTTTTTAGACTATCAACTAATTTTGCTAATTCAACCTGTGGAGGTCTTTTAAATAGCAAATGTACATGGTTAGGCTCTCCATTAAATTCCATTACAGTTTCGTTCTTTCCCTCGATTATATTTTTAAAAATTTCCTTTATAACTAAATTAATATAATGTATAATTATGGTATGAAGGATGTTTAAAAATCAATAAAGCTTTTAAATTTAGAATATGTCCTAATCAAAAACAACTAACTTTAATTCACAAGATTTTTAGTTGTGTTAAATTTACATATAATTATTTTCTTAATCAAAGAATTGAATTATACAAAAATGGAGAAAAATCAACTACTTACGTTAACCAAGCCAAAGAATTAACTTGGCTTAAAAAATTAGATAGTGTTTCTCTCCAATGTCCACTTAAACATTTAGACACTGCTTTTAAAAATTTCTTTCAGATGAGAGGTAAATATCCTAAATTCAAATCTAAAAGAAATAACATCAAGTCTTATACAACTAAAAATACTAATAATTCAATAGGAATTGAAGATAATATGTTAAAATTCCCAAAATTAGGATTATTATAAACTAAGTTTCATAGACAAATACCTCAAAATCATAAAATATTATCTGCTACTATTAGTCAAG
>CAZFBB010000055.1:0-17139 GCA_964517235.1 uncultured Fusobacteriaceae bacterium | reverse complement strand
CATACTAACACCAAATAAGTAAAATGTCAATTGTAACCTTCTACCCCTTACTTCCTTTTTTAACACTATCTTGCTCTTCAGCTTTACCTTTTAGTTCCTTTTCTCCAATCCTCTTATTAATCTCTTTAATAAGGTCTTTTCTAGAGATACCAGGTACAGTCATAGTAAATGGATTAAGTATTTTATTAAGTTCATCTTCAGATAGTATTTTTTTCTCTAGGATTAATTCTCCAATAGTTCTATTAGTATTAAGAGCTTCCTTGGCAATATTGGAGGAAAGACTATAACCCAAATGTGGAGCTAAAGCTGTAATAATTCCAATGCTGTTTTCAACTTCCCTCTTACAATGCTCTTCATTTGCTGTAATTCCAACTATACAATTTTCTCTAAAAGTATTAATTGCATTAGCTAATAATTCCATAGATTGGAATAAGTTTTTGAATAATACCGGTTCAAAAGCATTAAGTTCAAGTTGTCCAGCTTCTGCAGCCATAGTGATTGTTTGGTCATTTCCAATAACTTGGAAAGCAACTTGATTAACCACTTCTGGTATAACTGGATTTATCTTCCCAGGCATTATCGATGAACCCGGTTGAACTTTAGGCAAGTTAATTTCACCAAGTCCTCCTCTAGGGCCACTTGACATAAGTCTCAAATCATTAGATATTTTTGAAAGGTTAATAGCACATGTTTTAAGTGAAGCACTAACCCATACAAATGAATCTAAATTTTGAGTAGCATCAATTAAGTTTTCAGCTTGGTAAACGTCTATACCCGATACTTTACTAAGGTTTTTGGCGATTTTGTGTACATAATATGTATCGGCATTTAATCCTGTTCCTATAGCTGTTCCACCTATATTTACAAATCTAAGGTCATCTATAGTAGCACGAACTCTAATAATATCCCTGCCAATAACACTTGCATAAGCTCCAAACTCCTGTCCAAGCCTTATAGGAACAGCATCTTGAAGTTGAGTTCTACCAATTTTTATAACTCCGTCAAATTCTCTTTCCTTTTCTCTGAAAGCTTGTTGTAACTCAATTAATTCATTTACTAATTCTTTAACAAGTATAATAGCAGCTATTTTTCCACTTGTAGGAATTACGTCATTGGTAGATTGCCCCATGTTTACATGATCATTTGGATGTACTAGATTATAAACACCCTTTTTTCCACCAAGGATTTCATTAGCTCTATTTGCAATAACTTCATTTGCATTCATGTTCATACTAGTTCCTGCTCCACCTTGGATAGCATCAGTTATAAATGAATCATGAAACTTACCTTCAGTAATCTCTTTACAAGCTTGCATTATAGCTTTTGCTTTATCTTCTTCTAAGATGCCCGCTTCAAAATTAGTAAGAGCACAAGCTTTTTTTACATAAGCCATAGCTTTTATAAATGAAGGGTGTAACATAGCTCTTGTAATACGGAAATTTTGGGCTCCCCTTAGAGATTGTACCCCATAATAGGCTTCATCGTTAATTTCTAGTGTCCCAATTGAATCAAATTCTTTCCTTTTTTTCATTAAAAAATCACCTCTTTAGTCCTTCTGTGGTAATTATATTACACTTTTAAGTGTAAAAAGTAAATATTAAAGATTACATTTCAGTATATAAATAATATATATGATAAATACTTTAATATGAGTTTTAATTATACAAGAAAAATTAAGAATATGAAAGAAAAAGTATTGAAATATTTTTTTAATTATTTTTAATTATTTTTAATAAAAAATTTGCGTAAAAAATTTTCTGTAAAAAATAAAAACTATAGCTTTAATTAAATAAAGAACTATAGTTTAATTTTTTTATCTAGCAGAAAAAATTATTTAAATAAAATTTTTATTAAAATTTTCTTCTCCTTCATCTAAATCTTTATTTGCATATTTGGTAGAGATTAGATTATTTATATAATTTGACATAAGAGAATTATATAGTTTCTCATCTCTAAGCCTTCCTATATGGTTTAAATTTTCCTTAGTTTCTACTTCCCTTTTTTTCTTTAAAATAGCTTCGAATTTTTCATTTCCTACTCCATTCCCTTTACTAACGCCAATTTTTTCTAGATGTACATTATTAATGTTTTTAACTTTCATACAACCTCCACTACTTTTATTCAATTGTTACATAAAAGTTATCGGCAAAAGTTATAATATGTTTAGAATTATTACATTTTATAATATATTAATATTTTTATTTAAAACAATATTATTAAAATATTCTAGGAACTCAATCTTGTTCACTTTTCTTCTAAAATTTAGAGAGAACAATAGGTAGAATTTGTAAACTTATTAAAAGTAATTAAATCTAATTATTAAAAAAATAAATTAAAGTTCTTAATTTAAAAATTATCTTATTTGTAAAATGTAAAAAGAGGCTAATTTTTTAGCCTTTAGAGACTGTAGATAAATAAAATTTTCTTAGAAAAAGTTTTTATTTGTTTTTGATTTTAAATGTACCTATATAAGAAATTTAGATTAAGTTAATGAAAGGAACCTTAAGAATTTCAACTGTTTGAGCTCTAAAAAGAGCGAGTTTTGAAATTTAGTGACTGTAGTGGTTACTTAATCTTATTTCTTATATAAGTACTTGATTTTTACTGAATAAGGAAGGATTTATCCAACGTAGATTCAGTTATGTCTCTAAGACGTTGTATTACTTTTGTATCAAGACAAAAGTAATGATATTTTTTCAAAAAACTAGTTGTTTGTCTTCAACCTGAAGAGGCTAATTTTTTAGATTCTTGAGAAATATATTAATTATCATAAGTTTTTAAGTTCTTCTACTATAGAAGCAAATTTATCAAGTCCTTTTTTAATTACTTCTACTTGTCTAAGGTCTACTCCAGCTCTATTTAGTATATTAAGTGGATAATCATTTCCACCACTTTTTAAGAAAGTCATATACTTGTCTCTTGCTTTTTCTCCCTCATTTTGAACTAACTCAACTAAAGCCATAGAAGCAATTACACCAGTAGAATATTGGTATACATAAAAGTTCATATAGAAGTGTGGAATATAACTCCATTCACTTTTGATATATTCAGGTACTTCCATTACTCCATTATTGTGGCCATAATATTCCCTTGTAAGTTTCAAGTATGTTTCATCAAGGAAATCAGCTGTAAGGCTTCTGCCTGCTTCTACTTCTTGGTGGATTAATAACTCAAACTCAGCAAATAATGTTTGTCTATAGAGAGTACCCCTTAATCCTTCAATATGCTGGTCTAAGATATATTTTTTAAATTCTTTATCATCTTCTTTTTTAAGGATAAAATCTATAAGTAGATTTTCATTAAATGTACTTGCAATTTCTGCTAGAAAAATTGGGTATCTTGCCTTTGAAGAATGATTGTTTTTATTTGAAAAATATGAATGTAGAGCATGACCAAATTCATGTGTAAGAGTTGATACATTTGAGTATCGACCATCAAAATTCATAAGGACAAAAGGGTGTTTATCGTAACAAGCACCATTTGAGTAAGCACCAGACCTCTTTCCTTTATTTGGATAGATATCCATCCAGTTATTTTCAAATCCTTCTTTAAGAGCATCTGTGTATTCTTTGCCAAGAATCTCCATAGAATTGATAACAAGATTTATTCCTTCTTCAATAGAATATTCTTTGTTAACAGAAGTAATAGATGATGCATAAAGGTCACTGTATCTCATATTGTCAAGAGATAAAAAATCTTTTTTTATCTTCAAATAATCATGTAGGGGTTTTAGGTTTTCCTTTACTGTTTTTATAAGGTTTAAATAAACCTCCCTATCAATATTATTAGGTTTGAGGGCAGCCTCTAAACAGTCCTTGTATCCTCTTGCTTTTGCATTGAATAAATGTGTTTTAATTCCACCATCAAGTAAAGTGGCAAAAGTATTTCTAAATTTATATCTATTTTCAAAAAATTCTTTCATCACAAGTTCTCTATCTTCTTTAACTTTTCCACCTCTATAAAGGTTAAAGTTAGCAGTAGTTAACTTAATCTCTTTACCAGTAGATAAAGTTACTGTTGGTATAGGTAACTCCAAGTTGCTAAGCATAGCAGAAGCATTTCTTGTACTGTCAGAGAACAAATTTGTTAAAGAAAATAACTCTTCCATTTGAGATGAAAGTATATAATCTTTTTTATCCAAAATTTTCTTTATAAATATGTCATAATCTTCCAATTGTTTTTCTAAAGCAAAATATTCCTTTATCTTTTCTTCACTTAATTTTAATATGTCTGATTGGATAAAACTTGTTTTAGTTCCAAATTGTACAAGTAGATTTTCTGCTTGTCCCTTTAGTGACTGTGAGTTAGAATCTTCCATATTTGTATCATATAATAATGTAGTATAGATAAATACATTAATTGCTTTTTTTTCCAATGCATTTACAAAGTCTAATAAAATAAAGAAACTCTTAGCCCTCTTTGTCCAATTAACCTTTAGTTCATTAATTTTATCTAAAGAATTTAAGACAAATTCCTTTTCTTTTTCCCATTCTTCTACAGTAGCAAAAATATCTTCTACCTTCCATCTTGCTTCCTTAGGAACATCTTTACGTAAAATATTACTATAATCTTTACTCATTGCAACCTCCTTATATTCTCTTGAGATATTTTATCATAATATAAAAAAAAAATCATATGATTCTTTTGTGAGAGACAGTTATTCAATTGAAATTTGAATATATATCCATATGTTTTTAAAAGTTCCTTCTGATTAGTAAAAAAAAGACCGATAAAAATCAGTCATATATCTTAAGATAAAAAGTTAAAATTTGAAGGTATAAAAATCATTTAATCTTTTAAATTGTGATATAAAAGTATTTAGTTCGCTTCCACTTCTAAATGTTCTTATTTTTTTACTTCCATCAATAATAGTCATAGATAAATTTGTACTTCCATTTTCTGAAAATGAATAATATTTTTTAACTTCTTCATTAATTCCATTTGTATATTTTTTTCTTAAAATAATTTGAATATTATCCTTGTTTGTTATAATTAAAGCTATTTCAGTATAGTTATCTTCAATTTTAGTCCATTGATTTATTTCTTTAGAACCACTACTATTGGCTCCCTTAAATATATTACTAAAGATATTTTGATAGGATACTTCTGTTAAAATCTTATTTGTTTCACCTTGAGTTAAAGTTGGTGTACCTGCCAAAAACTCTATAGTATCCTCTGGTGTACATGTTATAAATAATGTTAATAATAAAGTTGCAAATAAAGAAATCTTAAATAATTTCATCTGTTCCCCCTAATATACTTTATTTATATATATTATATTTAAAATACAAGAGAATGTCAAAATTTTTAAAACTTTTATCTGTTTGATACATTTGTTTATAAATACTTTGTAGATATTATTTCAAAGAATTTACTTAAATTGAAATAAAAAATAAAATATGCTATTATTCTAGCTGGAGGGGAATTATGAAATTTGATTTGATGTGTAAAGAAAATATAAAGGGGATAATAGAGGAATTGCTTAGGAGCAAAGGTGTAGAGGTAAGTGAAGAATCTAAGTATCTTTTGTCAGATAAGGGGAAAAGTGATAAATTAGAAATAAACTTTAACTTTGAAAATTTAGATATATTACTTGAATTTGCTGAAGAAGTAAGTGGGGTAATGAAAAAAAATAAAAAGAGTATAGTTGGGAAGAGGGAAGATAAATTTGAAATTTTAAAAAATAGCGAAATTATTTACTTTGAAGCTGAGGGGAATAATGTTTACTCTAAAACAACAAAAGGTATATATAAAATAAAAGAAAAATTATTTGAAATTGAAGAGAGATTAGGAGAAGAAGGATTTATTAGAATAAATAAATCTTGTGTGGTAAATGTGGTAAATGTAAGGGAGATAATTCCTTGGTTTAATAGCAAATTATTGTTAAAATTTGAAGGTAGTGAAACTGAACAAGAAGTATCTAGGGCATATATCAAAAAATTCAAAGCCTTTTTAGAGTTTTAGGAGGATGAGATGAGAAAAATAAATTTATTGTATGGAATATGGTTTGGAGCAGTAATAGGAATTTTAGTCAACCTAAGTATGAACTTTATATTTTTTGTAGGGGGAAATATAAGTATTTTTATAAAAACAATAGTTTTATCATCTTTAATAGGAATATTTATTAGTTTAAGTGGAGATGGAGTATATTGGCTATTGAAAAAGATGAAAGTGAAAAATTATAAATTAAATATTTTTTTCCTCTACTCTTATTATGCACTAATTACAGTATTAATTTGCTATATATTTGGTGTGAGAGAGATAAAAGTGATAGGGGTAGCTGTAGTAGTGGTGCTTGTTCCCACTGGAACTATATCTTATTTAGATAGTCTAAGAGGAAAGGAACTTAATAATAATTTGAATTTAGCCAAGGAAAAATTTAAAAAAGTACAAAATTAGAAGTAGTAAAAGTAAAAAAATCGAGGCTTTTTAAATAGAGATTAAATAGGGATAATTTAAAGAACAGGAAAAAAAAGGTTTTAGACAAAAAAAGAATATAATTATTGTGAAGATATAATTTGTATACAGGTGGTATTTGATGGATATAAGAAGTATAGAATATATGCTTATGAGAAGCTGGCCAGCTTTGAAGCAAGAAGTATATGATGGATGGATAATAAGAACGGCTAATGGATATACAAAAAGGGTAAACTCTATTTCGCCCTATTATGAGAGCTTTTTTGATTTAGATGAAAAGATAGAGTTTTGTGAAAATTATTTTAATAAAAAAGGTTTAGACATAGCATTTAAATTATTAGAAGATAAAAATTGTTTGGAAATAGATGAAATTCTTGAAAAAAGAGGTTATTTAAAGGAAAGTTTAGTATCGGTAATGAAAGCTCCGTTAGTAGATGTGAATTTCAAACTAGGAGATTTTTTTATAGATAGTGAATTTAGTGAATATTGGTTTGAATTTTTTGTAAGGGAAAGAGAGCTCAATAGCACAGAGGCTCATACTCTAAGAGAAATATTAAAGAAAAATGATCATAAAAATTTTTATGTATTTAAAAAAATTGATGAAAAAATAGTTGCAGGAGGATTAGGTGTTATAGAAGAGGACAAATTAGGTATCTATAATGTTTTTGTTAGTCCCAATATGAGAGGGAAAGGCTATGGTGAAGAAGTAGTAAAAAGGATTATGATAGAAGGTAGAAGAAGGAATATAGAATTTGCTTATTTACAAGTTGAAAAAGAAAACAAAAATGCAATAAAATTATATGATAAATTAGGATTCAAAGAAATTTATTGTTATTGGTATAGAATAAAAAAATAATTAATATTTATGTCCCCTGTAAGGCTTATCTCCTTTACAAAGGGGACTTTTTATTATATAATAATATAGTATGTGGCATGCTTTTCTATTAAACCTATGTAAAGGATTTTGAGGGGAGCTTGTTTGAATGTAGTAACCTAATGGTTGTTATAATTACCAAGCTTTAGGGGAAGACCTACCTTGTATTGCAACTGCATAACATATTAACTTTTTTGCAAGAATTTAAAAAAAATGTTAGATTAAAACCTTTCAATTCATCTCCCACTTAAGTAGAAGAGGGGAGGTTCTCAAAAAAAAATTAGATAAAGGAATCATGATAGAAAAATTATGTGAAAAATTAGGGAAATTAAGTTTAAAAATTAAGAAGAGATATATTTGTAAAAATGGAGTGGGTAAAGGTGTTATTGTTTATTTTAAAGGGTATAGAACTATATTATTTACTCTTTAGAAAGATATGTTACTACTATCTTGTAATTTAAGATAGAGTTTATAGAAGATGAGATATACTTAAATGAATTTCTCATGTAAAACATGTAGAAAAAGTAAGTGATTTAGTCTGTTAAATAATTAAGGAGTATTAATTAAGATGAATATTAGACAAAGAAAAACTAGAAGAAGACTTTTTATAGGAATAGTAGTATTTGTTATTTCTTTAGTTATACTTAGAGGACCAATGAATAGTCTTAGAGCTGGAGTAAATAAAATATTTTTGCCTGTAAAGATAGTTATTTATAAAGCAAGTAGGGCTGGAAAGGAAGCTTTTGATAATTTAAGAGATATAAATAATATTTTAAAGGAAAATGAAGAAATTAAGTCGGAAAATTATAGGTTAAAGCTTGAAAATATAAAACTTCAAACTGTAATAGATGAAAATGAAAAATTAAAGGAATTATTGGAGATAAAAGAGGGAAGCAATATAGATTTTGTAATTGCAAGTGTAAGTTTTAGAGACCCTCTTAGTGTATACGATGAGTTTATTATAGACTTAGGTAGTGAAGATGGAATAAAGGAAAATATGGTAGTATTACAAAGAGATAACCTTTTGGGTAAAGTAAGTGAAGTTTATAAAAATAGAGCAATAGTTGATTTGATTTCTAAAAATAACCTTTATACAAGCATACTTATTGGTGAAGAGAAAAATATAGGAGTATTAAAGGGACAAAATTCCAATGTGTTAACTATAGAATATGTTGTTAATGATGCTGAGATAAAAGTTGGAGATAAGGTTGTTACTTCTGGTATAAGTGATATATATCAAAAAGGTCAATTTATAGGTTATGTAAAGGAAGTAACTGAAAAGGAAGGTGGACTATTTAAAGAAGTAACATTGGAGTTGCCATTTAATATTTTTGAATTAGATGAAGTTATTATATTAAAGTAGAGGTGGATTATGAAAAGAGTATTAATAGGGATGTTTATATGTACACTAAGCCTCTTTGCAAGTGTTTTTGAAAAAATAAATACTTTTACTAGCAATGTAGAAGAAAATACACTTATAAATGGAGAATGGAGAGAAAAAAAATATCTGATTAATATAAAATACCCAGATAAAGTTATAAAAGAAGTTTTAGAGCCAAAACTTAATGAAGGGGAGAAGATATTATATATTGGTAGTAAAAAATGGATGTATTATCCTCTTTTTGGAGAAGCTTTTGAAGAAGAGTTAAATGGAGAAGAAAATTACCTTTTAAAAACTATGAAAAATATTAGAGAGGGAGTAGGAGAAAGGGTAGAAGTTAAGGGGAAGATAGAAAGTTTGAAGTTAGATGAGCAGATAACTTTAACTTTTAAAAATT
The DNA here is from genome assembly GCA_964517235.1 of uncultured Fusobacteriaceae bacterium. Taxonomy (GTDB): domain Bacteria; phylum Fusobacteriota; class Fusobacteriia; order Fusobacteriales; family Fusobacteriaceae; genus CAZFBB01. The sequence continues at coordinate 8,070 of CAZFBB010000055.1, read as the reverse complement.
ATAAAAAAATTGGAGAAGAGTATTTTCCATTAGAGATACTTGTTAAAGATAAAGGTATTCTTATAAGTGTTATTAAATTTGAAAAAGTAAGTATAAATCATAATCTAGAAGAGAAAGTTTTTGAGCTTGATATATAATTATGGAAGTTTGGGAAGTAGAAGGAATAGTATTAAAAAAAATAGATTTTGGTGAAGCAGATAGGATAGTTACTTTGATAACTGAAAAAAAGGGAAAAGTAATTGGAACTATTAAGGGTATAAGAAAGAGCAAAAATAGAGAGAGTTTTGCTTCGGAGCCTTTAGTGCTGGGAAGTTATAAAATAAACAAAAAAATAAATAGTGCAATAATAAATAAATTGTCAGTGGAGAAGCCCTATTTGGCAATTAGAAAAAAGTATATAAAAATACAGATAGCAACGTATCTTTTGAAGTTTGTAGACTTGATAACTTTTGAAAATATTGAATCAAATAAATTATATAAGTTACTTAAGAATTCATTGGATTATCTTGAAAAAAGTGATGATGAAAAGATGTTGTTTATAATGCTTAGCTATTTTGTATATAAGGTTATAGTTTATGAGGGATTTTCAGTAGAAGTAACTGGAAAAAAGTATTTTGATTTTTCAGCGGGCAAGATTACTAATAAAAATAGTCAAGATGCTGTAGAACTAAATGATTATACCTTCAAGTACTTGAATTTACTAATAAATGTTGACATAGGCAGTATAAATAAGTTACAATCAAATAATAAAAATATAATTGGTGTGGTAAGGATACTGGAAAGATATGTTAATTTTAATTTACATTTAAATTTGAAAATTTATACTTATTTAGGGGAGGAGTTTATATAATGGTTTTGGAAAAGATAACAGACTATATGTCCAAAGATTTGATTTGTTTAGATTTGAAAGGAACTAATAAAATAGAAGTTTTAAAGGAATTAAATGAGTTACTTATTAAATCGGGTAAGATAAATGATAGGGAAAAATGTTTGGAAGCTTTAGTTAATAGAGAGAAATTGGGGAGTACAGGAATAGGTAAGGGTGTAGCAATTCCTCATGCAAAAACAGAGTATGCAGATGATTTAACTATAGCTTTTGGTATGAATAAACAAGGAGTTAATTTTAATGCTGTAGATGAAGAAAAAGTTAATATCTTTTTCGTTTTTGCATCTCCAATGAAAAAAAGTAAAATTTATTTGAAAATACTTGCTAGAATATCAAGACTTATAAGAAATGAGGAATTCAGAAAAAAGTTATTAAATGCTAATGATACAAAGGAAATTTTAGATCTCATTGATTATGAAGAAAAGAATTAGGTGATAATATGAAGTGTCCATATTGCAATGGTGATGGAAGCAAAGTTATAGATAGCAGGGCCTACTCAAACGGACACTCGATTAAGAGAAGAAGAGAGTGTTTAGAGTGTGGAAAAAGATTTACAACATATGAAAATATTGAATTAACGATTTTTTACGTTGTAAAAAAAGATGGAACACGTGAGGAATTTAAGAAGGAAAAGATACTAAAAGGTTTAGTTAGAGCAACGGTTAAAAGAGATATTAAGTATGAAACTTTAGAAGATTTGGTTGGAGAAATAGAAAAGGAACTTCAAAATAATCTAAATGGTGAGATTAAAACAGATCAGTTAGGCGAGATGATAATGACTAAATTAAAGGAGTTAGATGAAGTTGCATATGTAAGATTTGCATCGGTATATAAAGCCTTTAATGATTTAAAGTCATTTGTAAATGAAATTGAAGATATTAGCAAAGGGATAGAAGGGAAGAAGCTTAGGTGATATTTAACATTTTAAAGGGAATATTTGTAGGAGCTGCTAATGTAATTCCTGGTGTGAGTGGAGGTACAATTGCATTTTTATTAGGAATATATGATTACCTTATAGAAGCCATTGCAGAATTTTTTACTTGTACAAAAGAAAAGAGAAAAAAATATTTTATTTTTTTAATTCAAATTGGAGTTGGAGTTTTATTAGGTATATATTTGTTTGCTAAAGCTGTATCATATTCGTATGAATATTACCCAGAACCTACAAATTTTTTCTTTATAGGATTAATTATTGCTACTTTGCCTTTTATTTTAAAGGAAAATAAGGGAGAAGTAGGAAAAGTAAGTATAGGGATGTTTATCATTGGATTTGTTCTAGTGATTTTATTAGATAAAATGAATGATAATGGACTTCAAAGAGAGGGAGAAATAGTAATTAATTTTGCATATTCTCTAAAACTTTATGTTTGTGGTACAATAGCAGCAGGAGCTATGGTAGTTCCAGGTATCTCTGGTTCGCTATTACTAGTTTTGTTAGGTGAATACCATAATGTACTTAATTTTATAAATAACCGTGAAGTGGTTCCACTAGCTATAATTGCTATTGGAGTTGTAACTGGTATTTTATTTATTGCAAAAATTATTGATTTTTTACTTAAGAAGCATAGAAATTCAACTATATTTTTTATCTTAGGTCTAATTGCTGCGTCAATATATGTTATATGGCCTGGGTTTAGTGTTGATAAAGCTTTTATAAACTTATTATCGATAGTATTTGGAATAGGTTTAGTTTATTTTAGTAAAAAATTGAGAAAGGTTTAGGAGGGTAGCTATGAAGCTATTTGACAACAGGTTTACAGCACTTGAAAAAAGTCTAGATGCCTATACAAAAAGAGCAGAGGCGTTAGCTAATAACATTTCTAATGTGAATACGCCTAATTATAAAAGAAAAGATGTACAATTTGAATCATTTTTAGAAAAGGCAATTTACGAAGATGGTAGAAGTCTAGTGGGGATAAAAACAGACAAAAAACACATTAAATTAGGTTTTGACGATAACTTAAGTGAATTAGAAAGTAAGTTGATAGAGGAAAATAGTACTACTATGAGAAATGATGGAAATAATGTAGATATTGAAAAGGAAAAAGTTGAGCAAGCAAAAAATAATATTAGGTATCAATTTGCTTCAACAAGAATATCTCAGAATTTTAATATCATTAAAGGTGTCATAAAAAATAAATAGTAGGAGGCTAAAATGGGTATATTTAATATTATGAATACTAGTGCATCAGGTCTTACAGCAGAAAGACTGCGTATGGATGTGATAGCAGATAATATAGCCAATGCACAAACAACTCGTGGTGCAAATGGTGAAGCGTATAGAAGGAAAATGGTAGTATTCAAGGAAAATAAAAAAGAATTTATAGTACCAATGAATATGAGTAAAAATGAAAAGAAAGCTCTAGAAGGTGGAGTGAGGGTAGTTGAGATATCTGAGGATCAATCACCACTTAATATAATTTATGATCCAAACCATCCAGATGCAAATGAAAAAGGGTATGTAACTATGCCAAATGTTAATACAGTTACAGAAATGGTAGATATGATTACAGCAACAAGGGCATATGAGGCTAATTCTACCATTATAACAAATGCGAAAGCTATGGCTAATTCAGCTTTACAAATAGGGAAGTAGGGGTATAGATGATTAATATTAGTAATAATTCCAATTTGAATCTGTTAAAAACTAGTAGTGAAAAGGTAGTGAAGAAAGAGGATGAAAATAAAGTTTCATTTTCGGAAATTTTGAAAAATACAATAGAAGAAGCGAATGAACTTAAGGTAGAAGCTGACAAACTGACTAATGACTATCTAGCAGGTAGAACAGATAACTTGCATGAAGTGATGATAGCATCACAAAAAGCAGAAATATCAATATTATTTGTTACAGAAGTTAGAAATAGATTAATGGACGCATATCAAGAGTTTGCTAGAATGCAAGTTTAGTTGGAGGATATATATAAATGAAAGAGTGGTTAGTAAAACTTAGAGAGAATTTCACCAAAATTTGGGACAGTCTTACAAAAGTTCAAAAAATAGCAATCTCGGTATTTTTAGGTTCTTCTATAGTTATTATTATTTTATTTGGAACAATTAGTACCCGTGTGCAATACGAGGCATTATTTACAGAGCTTGTAGCAAAAGATGCAGCTCTTATTAAAGATTATTTAGATAAACAGGGTATTAAATATAAAATTTCTGGAAATGGTACTGTTATAGAAGTAGATAAAAAAAGAAAATATGCCATTAGATTAGATATTAGTAAAGATGGTTTGATTCCTAAAAATGGTACAATAGGATTTGAGATTTTTGATACAACAAAAATTGGAGCAACAGAATTTGATAAAAAAATGATGTTTTTGAGAGCTCAAAAGGGAGAATTAGAAAGAACTATTAAGTCTCTTGAGCAAGTTAAAAATGCATCAGTAAACATAACACCTGCAAATGATTCTCCATTTTTAGAAGAGAGAGTAGGAGCAAAAAGCTCTGTTTTGATACAACTTAATCCTCTTCAATCTTTAAGTGAAGAAAATATAAAATCTATGATGCTTTTAGTAGCAAGTTCCGTAGAAGGAATGTCTCTTGAAGATGTAAGAGTTGTAGATACTTATGGAAATATATTAAGTGATAGAGTAGACTTTGATGAAGAAGGAACATTTGCAAATAGAAAAAAAATAGAATTAGAAAGAGCTGTTGCTAAAGATTTAGAGAGAAACGCCAATGGTGTATTGGCCATTATGGGTAATGGTAATTATAAAGTTAAAGTTTCTGTAGAACTTGATTTTGACAAAGAAAGTTATAATCAAGAAATCTTTACTACACCAACGGTAGAAGGTGAACAACTTAGTGGTGGTCTTGTTAGAAGTACACAAATCCAACAAGAAGAGTATAGAGGTGGAAACAAGGAAGCAGAAGGTGTACCAGGGACAACTAGTAATATACCTGGTTATGTTGGATTAGAAGAAGATGGAAACCAAAATACATACAATAAAAATAATAGTATAATAAATTATGAGATGGATAGAAAAAATTCTGTTTATGAAAAATCTTTAGGTGGAATAAGGAGAATGACCGTATCTGTTACTCTTAACAAAAATTCATTATACTTTAAAGATAAGGAAGTGACTGTAGAAGATAAGTCCAAATTTGAGCGTATGGTTGAAACAGCTGTAGGAATTGACTATGGTCGTGGAGATAAAATAAATGTAGAAATAATTCCGTTTAATACCGAAATTAGTGAACAATTCAATATGATAGTTGAAAAAGAAGCTCAAAAAATGAGATATGTTTACATAGGTGGAAGTATCTTAATCGTATTCCTAATTGCAATTCTAATTATATATTTAATTTATAGAGGAGTAGAAGGAAGAAAGCTAAGAGAACAAGAGGAAAAAGCAATAGAGGAGCTCTTACCACAATTTGAAGAATTTGAATTAGAGGATCAAATGAGTGTTGAAGATCAAGAAAGGCTTGATCAAGAAAATCAAATTAAACAAATTGCAAAACAAAAACCAGAAGAAGTGGCTAATCTTATTAGAAACTGGTTAATGGAAGATTAGGGGGAGCAAATTTGGCAGATAAATTAAAAGGAAAAGAAAAAGCAGCTATATTATTAATAGCACTTGGACAAGAGGTTTCAGCAGAAGTATTTAAACACTTAGACGCTGAAGAAATTGAAGAATTATATTTACAAATTGCTAAAACTTCAAAAGTTAAAGCAGCAGAAAAAGAAAAGGTATTTGATGAGTTTAATGAACTTATGTTGGCACAACAATATCTATCACAGGGTGGAATTGGATATGCTAGAGAATTATTACAGTCAGCTCTTGGTGAAAACAAAGCTGTAGAGATAATTACCAAATTAACATCATCATTGCAAGTTAGACCATTTGATTTTATACAGAAAACAGAAAGTGAACAAATTCTTAACTTTATTAGCTCAGAGCATCCGCAAATTATAGCTCTTATAGTATCTTATTTGCCCTCTGATAAAGCTGGAGAGATAATATCACAGTTACCTGAGGAGAAGCAAGTTGATATAGCCAAAAGGGTGGCAACTATGGAAAGAACATCCCCAGAGATGATAAGAGAAGTTGAAAGAGTATTAGAGAGAAAATTAAGCTCGGTTATGGGACAAGATTACACTATGGCTGGTGGTATAGATACCCTAGTAGAAATCTTATCTAATGTAGATAGAGGAACTGAAAAAACAATACTTGAAGCATTATCTGAACAAGAAGCAGAACTTGCAGAAGAAGTTAAGAAGAAAATGTTTGTATTTGAAGATATTATCCTGCTTGATGATAGAGCAATCCAGCAAGTGCTTAAATCTGTTGAATCTAAAGAGCTTAGTATGGCTCTTAAGGGTGCAAGTGAAGAAGTTGGAGAAAGAATCTTTAAAAATATGTCTAAAAGGGCAGCAGATATTTTACGTGAAGATATGGAATTTACAGGTCCTGTTAGAGTTAAAGATGTTCAGGAATCTCAACAAAAAATTGTTAATATCATAAGAAAACTAGAAGAAACTGGAGAAATAGTCATCGCAAGAGGAAGTGAGGATGAGATGATTGTTTAATATAATTAAAGGTAGTGTTATAAATAAAAACGTGAAACCTGTAGTTATTAATCCAAATAAAAAGAAGAGTGAAGAGATATTACATAAAGTTGAAGAGGAGCATCTTGATGCTCCTTTAACTCAAGAGAAGACAATTTTAGATGAAAGAGATCTTTATAATGAGTATTTTGATGATGCTAAAGCTAGACTTGAAGAGGAATTAAAACTACTAGAAGAAACAATAAAAGAAAAAAAGAATATATTAGAAAATTTAGGTTCAGAAGTAAATGAAGTGATAAATAAAGCAAATTTTGAAGCAGAAGATATAATAAATAATGCTAAATTACAAGCTAAAGAAGAAGTAAATGACTTAAAGGCAGAAGCTTGGGAGCAAGGTTTTTATGAAGGTAAAAATGTTGGAAAAGATGAGATTATGTCTCAAGTAGAACAAATATATACTAGTGCAAATAATTTAATAGAAGAAGCTAGTAAAAGAAGAAAAGAATTGTTAAGTGAAGGAAAAGATGAGATAATTAAACTAGCTTTTGCCATTGCAGAAAAAGTTATAAAAAAGGAAGTAGAAAGCAAAGAAGTACTTATTAATAACATTATAGAAGCAATGAAAAAGGCTCCAAAAAGTAATAGTGTAAAACTTTTCATTAATTATGAACAGTTTTTTCTTGCAGATGAGCTTAGAGAAAAAATAGGGAAAGCTTTTGGAGCTATGGAAGTAGAAGTAGTAGAAGATTATAGTTTGATGCCTGGCGGAGCAATAATAGAAACGAGATTGGGGAGAATAGATGCAAGTATAGAGAGTCAATTAGATGCTCTTTATGATGCACTTGGTGAGGTATAAAATGTTTGATTTTGGCAAAGCAATAAAAAAGGTAGAAGAGTGTAATAGCATAAAAGCAAGTGGAAAGGTAGTAAGGGTAGTAGGACTTACTATTGAATCTGAAGGTCCCTTGGTGCACCTTGGAGAACATTGCTATATTAAGCTTTTAAATAGTAGTAATAAAATTGATGCAGAAGTTGTTGGCTTTCATAATGACAAAGTGCTTTTAATGCCTCTTGGAGACATGAAGGGAATAGGTCATGGGTGTGAAGTAATACCTAGTGGAAGAACACTGAGTGTACCAGTTGGAGAAAGTCTTTTAGGACGGGTAGTAGATGGTTTAGGAAATCCTATTGATAAAAAAGATCCTATTGAGATGGAAAAATATGTTACTATAGATAATGAAGCCCCAGATCCACTTGAAAGAAAAAATATAAGAGAAGTACTAAATGTAGGTGTAAAAGCTATTGATTCTTGTTTAACTATAGGTCAAGGTCAAAGGGTAGGAATATTTGCAGGTTCAGGAGTAGGGAAATCTACTCTTCTTGGAATGATTTCTAGGAATTCCTCTGCTCAAGTTAATGTAATTGGCTTAATAGGAGAAAGGGGAAGAGAAGTTAAAGAATTCCTTGAAAATGACTTGGGTGAAGAAGGAATGAAAAATACAGTAGTAGTAGTAGCTACTAGTGATAAACCAGCTCTAGTGAGATTAAAGGGTGCAGCTGTGGCAACCGCTATAGCAGAATACTTTAGAGATAAAGGTTATAGTGTAATGCTTATGATGGATTCCTTAACTAGATATGCAATGGCTCAAAGGGAAGTTGGTCTTGCTAT
>CAZFBB010000054.1:0-17339 GCA_964517235.1 uncultured Fusobacteriaceae bacterium | reverse complement strand
TTGCCTAGATATCTAGCATATGTTATTTTCTGATTTAAATTGACAATTCAGGTTTTAAAAAAAAAATCCCTTAAAGTTGTCTAGCAATATTATAAAAACATATTGGTTCTTTCTATTGTTGTTAACTTTAAGGGAATTATATTATTATGTTTTTGATTTTATTCTACTGGTTTTCCATAGAATCTAAGCACTGCCCATGTTACAGTAATTCCTATAGGAAGAATTAAGTATACAGGCAAACCTAATCCTGCTGGTATATAACCAAAAATAACAGATATTATAGCAACTACAATTGCATATAACAATTGTGTCTTTACGTGATCTACATGGTCTGAACCTGCACCCATTGAAGACAAAATAGTGGTGTCTGATATAGGTGAACAATGATCTCCAAAGATAGCACCAGTAAGAACAGCTCCAACACTTATTACAATATAAGTATGTAAATCTTCTCCAATTAATGAAGCATTTTGACCAATTGCATTAGCAAGTGGGATAGCAAGTGGCATTAATATTCCCATAGTTCCGTAGGAAGTTCCTGTAGAAAAAGCAATTACAGAAGCTAATATAAATATTATTGAAGGTAGTAAAAATTTTGGTACAGTTTCTGAAAGTAGTGAAACTAAGTATGCAGAAGTACCTAATTCTTTGATAACTGAACTTAACGACCATGCTAATAATAGGATAACTCCAGTAATAATAAGAGATTTCATTCCGTGAATCCAAGTTTCTATAGCTTCAGATAATTTAAAGATTTTTTGTTTTACTCCCATTATTATTGCAACAATAGAAGCAAATAAAGCAGCTTCAAATAATACAACTGATGCATCTGAAGCACCAAAAGTTTCTCTTATAGCATAGAATGATAAGGGTGCATTATTAACAGCTTCTAAAACTTCTCCTTCTAAATAACTAAGTCCATTGTAATAAAAACCTACAAATGAAGAAATCATCAATACTCCAATTGGTATAATTGCATTCCAAATGCTAAGTTTGACACCTTCTTTAGGCTCCATAGATGTAGACTCAGCGTGATCTTCTGGTTTATTGTTATTTGCTAAAACTTCTCCAGTTTCCCTAGCTCTCTTTTCAGCTTTTAACATAGGGCCAAACTCTCTTAGTAATATAGCGCTTAGTAGAACAAAGATTAACATAAGAATGTTATAAAATCTGTATGGAATAGTCTCAATGAAAATACCATAGGCATTAACATTATCTATTCCTATAAGCGAGTAACCATCTTTTATAAGAGAAATTTCATAACCAATCCAAGTAGAGATAAGAGCAATACCGGCTATTGGAGCTGCTGTAGCATCTATAACGAAAGCAAGCTTTTCTCTGGAAATCTTCATTTTGTCACTGATAGGTCTCATAATTGGTCCAACAATTAAAGCATTTGCATAATCATCAAAAAAGATTAAAAGTCCCATTATCCAAGTAATTATTTGAGTACTTCTAGGAGTCTTAGCTTTTTTTGCTAAAGATTCAGCAATAGCTCTAGCTCCACCCATTTTTGAAATAAGAGCAACCAATCCACCAATAGTTAGGACTTGTAGAATAATTCCAGCATTCCATGAATCAGCCATACTTTCAATTATCCGACTAACAATATCGGTAAAACTATCAGTTAAAGCTCCGAAAACTCCATTGCTAATATTAACTAAAAATGCTCCAGAGTACAAACCTAAAAATAATGATAATATTACATTTTTTGTAATAAAGGCTAAAACAATAGCTAAAAGTGGAGGTAATAATGTTAATATACCAAAATTAACTTCTTGTCCGTCTCCTCCAAATATAAATGTTGATAAGATTATAAACATTAGAAATACCAATGTTAATTGTTTTTTCATATCTCCTCCTTTTGAAAAAAAAAGTTGCTAGTATACTAGCAACTAATTTATTATAAATATTAATTATAAATAAACTTGTTGATAGCTCATCACTGGATTTAGTGACAGTGTTATAAATTTTATTTATAACCCCAGGTAAGATTTTATAGGTTCAACCTTCCTTCGGCATTATATCCTTTTACAATATTTCACTGGGATCCTACCCTCCATATTGCTACTAATATATAATGCAACCTCTATCTAATCAATCTAATTGTCCATTAATTATAATATAGTATTTTTTATTTGTAAAGAGAAAAAATGACAGAGATTAGAAAAAAGCTTTTTTCAATATTTTTATAGAAATATTATTTTTTATATTTTAATTGAATAACAATGTTTTTAGGGGGATTTCGATTTTTCAGAATTAAAAAGAAATGGAAAAGCAAATTTAAGTAGTTATAAATAATTTATGAAAGAATAAAAAATTAGAGTTTGATTATTTTGAGGAGATAAAATTGTTTTGGAAAAAAGAAAATTCGTAATAGATAACTTTAGCTGAAATAGAAATTCAATATTTTTCTAAAGGAGAGAAGAAAAAGAAAGAGATGCTCTAAGGAATTATATAGAGAGTTAAAAGAAATTTTTAGCAATCTTATTCTATAAAGGAAAAAACTTGCTAAATAAAAATGGTTGTATATTTTAGTATTTCACCTTCTTATAGGTAAAAAAGTTTAAATGAAATCTAAATGGAATTGCAAAAGAAGATTTTCCTAAATTAACAAGTTCGCCCAAGTGTATTTAAGAGAAAATAAACAAGATTAATGATAATAATAAGTTTCTTTAGAAAATTAAATTGTTTCATAACAAAAGAAGTATTAGAAATAGGAATAAGATTGAAAAATTTGCTATTGCTTAAATCATTTACTAAATGTTAAAAATTTTTATTTGATTTAACAATTTAGAAATTAAAAAGGAAAAATTATTTGAAAGGAAAAAAAATATAGATTATACTATGAAAGGAAAGGGTGTGTTTATGAAATATTTAGTTGCTATGATTATGATTACTCTTAGCCTTCTTAGCCAACAAAGAGATAAATATGTATTTGAGGAAAATATAGATTACCTAATTGGAGATGATTTGCGTTTTGCTTTAACATTGAACCTTGATCCTGCTTTGGGAATACTAGGTGAATTTGGAGTAAGTAGAAATATGAATTATGGTTATCCTTATGATTCCTTGGTTTTTAAAGTGGGGGGGATATACATTAATGAAGGAATAGGCAAATTAGAAAGGTCTTTAATTAATCATAGTAATTTTGGAGTAAGTTATACAAGATATTTTGGTCAACCTAGCAAAGATGATATAAAAAGGCTTGGAATAGATTTGTATAATAGAGCAAAGGGAGATTTAACTTTAGATGAATTTAATTATTTATTATTTAAAAATAATAAAAATTTGAGAAAAAAAATATACCCTTTTATATCTATTGGGATAGATTATTATAAAAAATATCCAGTTATTAAAGTGAGAAAGATGCAACCAAATGTAGGAGTTGGATTGGAATACTTTTTGGGCGATACTTATGAACCAAATAAATATAATAGGAGTGTAAAAATAGAAGTAGGATACCCTTACTTAGTAAGATTAGGGATAGGGTTTTATTATTAGCCACTAAATAAATTAGTGGCTAATTTTTTGTGATTTTTTCTTGACAATAGAAAAAAAAAAGAGTATATTAATTATAGGTTAGCACTCCAATAAACTGAGTGCTAACAAAAAAAGGTGATGAATATGAGTTTAACAGAAAGAGAAAAACAAATATTAGGAGCAATTATTGATAATTACCTCCATTCGGGAGATACTATTGGCTCTAGGACTCTAGTAAAAAGATATTCTCTTGATATTTCTTCTGCAACAGTAAGAAATGCTATGGCTGATTTGGAAGAAATGGGTTATATAGCTAAAACCCATACATCTTCTGGAAGAGTGCCTACAGACATAGGGTATAGATTTTACTTAGATGAGCTTATTAAAATAAGAGAAATAAGTAAAAAAGAGAAAGAGAAAATAGAGTTAGCTTACGAAAAAAAGATGACAGAACTAGAAGGAATACTTGATCATACATCTAGACTTCTATCAAAATTAACGTCGTATGCTGGAATAGTGATAGAACCCAATCAAAAAGAGGAAAAGGTAAAAAAAGTTCAACTTGTACATATTAACAATTATTCGTTAATGTGTGTAACAGTTCTTGAAAACTCTAATGTAAAAACTAGAAAGATGCACCTTGATATTGCTCTGTCAGAAGAAGATGTACATACTTTACAAAAAGAGATTAACAATTTGATTAAAGAATCGAAAAATACATACTCAACTCTTGAAGTAGAGCAAATATTGAAAAAGGGTTTAGAAAAGAAATTACATAAACTTTTCGAGGAAGAAGAATATGATGAAGATGAAGGTGGTTTGTTTATAAGAGGAACAGAAAATATACTTGCCACTCTTGAAAATAGACCTAGTGAGTTAGTTAGTGCGCTTAAAGTCTTTGATAAACACAAAGATTTAAAAATGATTTTTGAAAATTTTGCAATGCAGGGTGATTACGAAGAAGGTAAAGTTCATGTAATATTTGGAGATGAACTTAACGTACCTGCCCTTGAGGAATTTAGTTTTGTATTCTCAGTATATAATGTAGGGGGAGCACCTGGAATATTAGGTGTTTTGGGACCTAAACGTATGGAATACTCAAAGACTGTTAGCCTAATAAAACACGTAGCTAGTGAAGTTAATAGACTAATAAATAATTTTAATACAACAAGGGAGAATAAGTAATGGAAGATAAGAATAAGGAAGTTTTAGAGGAAGAAATTCTTGATGGAGAAAAAGTAGAAGAATTGGAGATGGAAGAGAAAGAAGTAGTAGAAGCTACTGAGCTTGAAATTTTGCAAGAACAAAATGGAAAATTAGAAGCTGAGCTTAATGATTGGAAGGGAGCATATCAAAGAAAAAATGCTGAATTCCAAAATTTTACTAAAAGAAAAGATAAGGAATTGGAAGATCTTAGAAAATTTGCAGCTGAAAAAGTTATCTTAAAAGTACTTGAAGCAATAGATAATTTGGAAAGAGGAATTTCAGCATCTACAGAAACTAAAGATTTTGAATCATTAGTTAAAGGAGTAGAAATGACCCTTACACAAATGCATAATATTATGAATTCAGAAGGTGTAGAAGCCATTGAAGCAATAGGAGAAGAATTTGATCCATATCTACACCAAGCAATTATGACAGAAGCAGTGGAAGATGTAGAAGACAACCATGTAATTTTAGAAGTGCAAAAAGGATATAAAATGCATGGTAAAGTTATAAGGCCATCAATGGTTAAAGTTTGTAAAAAATAGGAGGATATTATGTCTCAAAAAATTGTAGTAGTTGCAAAAGTTTATCCCAAAAAAGAAGCATATAGGGAAGTTAAAAATCAGATGATTGAAAATATTGAAAAGGCAAAAAGAGAAATTGGAAATATTTATTATGAGTTATTTGTAGATCACGATAATGAACATGAACTTGCTGTTATAGAAAAATGGGAAACTTATGAAGATTACCTGAGGCATAAAAAATCTGAGTTTTTGAGACAATTTGATGAATTTGTTGAAGGAAAATTAGATAAACCAACTAAAGTAGAAGTATATAATCATATTAAAAGTTAATAATTTAAAGAAGAATATAGAGGAGGTAAAAAGATGGGTAAAATCATCGGAATCGATTTAGGAACAACTAACTCGTGTGTGTCAGTTATGGAAGGTGGACAAGCAACTATTATAACAAATGCTGAGGGAGCAAGAACAACTCCATCAGTGGTAAATATAAAAGATAATGGAGAAATAATTGTTGGAGAAATTGCTAAAAGACAAGCAATAACTAATCCAGATTCGACAGTAATCTCTATTAAAACTCACATGGGATCAGATTACAAGGTAAATATTCATAATAAAGATTATAGACCACAAGAAATTTCAGCGATGACTCTTAAAAAACTTAAGAAAGACGCTGAAGAATATTTAGGAGAAGCAGTAACAGAAGCGGTAATAACTGTACCTGCTTACTTTACAGATGCTCAAAGACAAGCGACTAAAGATGCTGGGGTAATTGCAGGATTAGAAGTAAAAAGAATCATAAACGAGCCGACTGCAGCAGCACTTGCTTATGGACTTGATAAACAAAAAGAAGAAAAAGTATTAGTATTTGATTTAGGTGGAGGAACATTTGACGTTTCTGTATTAGAAATAGGAGATGGAGTAGTAGAGGTAATCTCAACTTCAGGAGACAATCACTTAGGTGGAGATAACTTTGACCAAGCTGTAATTGATTGGTTGATTAAGGAGTTTAGAGCTGAAACTGGAATCGACTTAGGTGCTGATAAAATGGCAACTCAGAGACTTAAAGACGCAGCTGAAAAAGCTAAAAAGGAATTATCTACAATGACTGAAACTCCAATTTCATTACCATTTATAACAATGGATGCAGCTGGACCAAAACATTTAGAAAAAAAACTTACTAGAGCACAATTTAATGAATTGACTAAAGGTCTAGTAGAAAAAACTCAAGGACCTACTAAGAGAGCTTTAGAAGATGCAGAATTAAAGCCAAGTGAAATAGATGAAATCTTATTAGTTGGAGGTTCTACAAGAATACCAGCTGTACAAGAGTGGGTAGAAGGATACTTTGGTAAGAAAGCAAATAAAGGTATAAATCCAGATGAAGTAGTAGCAGCAGGAGCAGCTATTCAAGGTGGAGTATTAATGGGAGACGTTAAAGATGTATTGTTATTAGATGTAACTCCATTGTCTCTTGGAATTGAAACTCTTGGTGGAGTATTCACTAAGATGATAGAAAGAAATACTACTATACCAGTAAAAAAATCACAAGTATACTCAACAGCAGTAGATAATCAACCAGCAGTTACTATTAAAGTATTGCAAGGTGAAAGAGCAAGAGCAGCTGATAACCACGCTTTAGGAGAATTTAACTTAGAAGGAATTCCAGCGGCACCTAGAGGAGTACCTCAAATTGAAGTAACATTTGATATAGATGCTAATGGTATCGTTCATGTGTCAGCAAAAGATCTTGGAACGGGGAAAGAAAATAAAGTAACTATTACTGGCTCTACTAACTTATCTGATGATGAAATAGAAAGAATGAAAAAAGAAGCTGAAATGCATGAAGCTGATGACAAAAAGTTTAAAGAATTAACTGAAACTAGAAATAAAGCTGATCAATTAGTATTCTCAACTGAAAAAACTTTAAGTGAACATGCTGATAAAGTAAGTGAAGAAGAGAAAAAAGCTATTGAAGAAGCTATTGAAGAATTGAAATCTGTAAAGGATGGAGAAGATAAAGAAGCTATAGATAAAGCTATAGAAAACTTATCTCAAAAAGCGCACAAATTGGCTGAAGAGATGTATAAAGAAGCTCAAGCAGCAGCAGGTGGAACAAATCCAGAAGCTAATCAAGAAAATGGAAATGATGATGTTGCAGATGCTGAAGTAGTAGATGAAGAATAATACTAGAGATAAGTTGTGGGGAATAGTAAATCTATTCCCCTTTTTAAAAAAACCATGATGCTTATAGGAGGTCTTTAAGGTGAAATTAACTAAGATGAATCAAGAAGAATACAACTTGGTAAAAGGGAAGATGATTGCTGACTATTCAAGGGAAAAAATTAGAGTAGGAGTTTGGGCAAAGGAAGAAGCTTTAGATCTATCTAAAGAAACATTTGAAACTTTACTTAAAGATGGGGCAGAAACAGAAAATAATTATCTCTATAATGTACTAGATAAGAGAGATAATAATATTGCTTATGTATGGTTTGCTAAATTGAAACAAGAAGTTTTTATTTATAATATTGATGTTTTTGAAGAGTATAAAGAAAATTTTGAATATGATAAACTGTTAACTTTGATTGAGAAAAAAGTTGATAGTTTAGGAGGGAAGAAATTATCAGTACATACTTTTGGATATAATAAAGAGCTTATTGAAAAGTATGAAAGGTTTGGATTTAAAATTACTGATATAACTCTTTCTAAAGAAGTATGATAGAAAAAGTTTATGTTAAATGGGAAGAGGTAAATCTGTTAATAGAAATAGAAGAAAAAAGTATAAGAAAAATTGAATTTATAGCTTTAGATAAAGTTGGGAAAAATCCTGAGGGCAAGTTGTTTGAAAAAATTGAGAGGGAGCTCTTAGAGTATCTTCAAGGTAAAAGAAAGATATTTACTCTTAAAATATCTATTGAAGGTACAGAATTTCAAAAAAAAGTTTGGAGAGAATTACTTAGAATACCTTATGGCCAAAAGAAAAGTTATGGAGAAATTGCAAAAGCTATAGAAAATCCTAGGGGAGCTAGAGCGGTTGGAATGGCTTGTAATAAAAATAAAATTCCAATAATAATTCCTTGTCACAGAGTAGTAGGAAGTAATCAAAAACTAGTTGGTTTTGCAGGTGGATTGGAAATTAAAAGTATTTTGTTAAATTTAGAAGATGAGAACAAAAAAAGGAGAGAAGATGTTTAAAAAGCAATTTGGTAATATTATAATAGAAGTAATTCAAAAAGGAGCTGAACTAAAAAGTATTAGATTAGGTGAAAAAGAGTTTATGTGGGATGCAAGACCTGAATACTGGGGTAAAACATCACCTGTTTTATTTCCATTTGTGGGAGGACTTAAAGATGGAAAATTTACTTATAATGGAAAAGAATATAAAAGCGGAAGACATGGTTTTGCAAGAGATAATGAGTTCGAATTAGTTGAAGAGGGGGAGAATTTCCTGAGGTTTTTGCTTAAATCAAATAAAGAAACATTAAAATTGTATCCCTTTGAGTTCGAATTTTTTATTACTTATGAAATTAAAGGTAATACAGTGGCCATAGTATATGAAGTTAATAATTTAACTGATGGAGAGATGTATTTTTCACTTGGAGCACATCCTGCTTTTGCATGTAATGAAGAGATAGATTATACTGATTTTTATTTAGAATTTGATAAAAAAGAAGATGCAGATCTATACTTACTTGAAGGAATGTATATAAAAGATGAGCCAGTAAAATACCTTAGAAATGAAGATAAAATACAATTAACTGAAAAGTTATTTGAAGGTGATGCTTTGGTATTTAACAATTTAAAATCAAATACATTGACTTTGAAAAATAACAAAAATAATGATTTTGTAAAAGTTTCATTAACGGGCTTCCCATGGTTAGGAATTTGGGCTCCATTAGGTGCTCCATTTGTATGCATAGAGCCTTGGTATGGAGTAGCAGATTTTGTTAGTCATAATGGGAAAATTGAAGAGAAGGTAGCAATAAATAAGTTGGAAAAAGGTGAAAACTTTGAAGCTATCATGGAAATAACAGTTGGAAATTAATTTTATAGAAAAGTATCACCTTTTGAAAAAATGTGATATAATATTTTGTAAAATTAAAAATTAGAAGGAGTAAAAAATGTCAAAAAGAGATTTTTATGAAGTATTAGGTGTTGACAAAAATGCTTCTGATTCAGAGATAAAAAAAGCTTATAGAAAAATGGCGATGAAATATCATCCAGATAAATATAGTAATGTTAGCGATAACGAAAAACATGAAGCAGAAGTAAAATTTAAAGAAGTAAATGATGCATATCAAGTTTTATCAGATAGTCAAAAGAAGGCACAATATGATAGATTTGGACATGCGGCTTTTGATGGAGCTGGAGGAGCTGGAAGTGGATTTGGAGGCTTTGGAGGAGGCTTTGGAGGTTTTGGAGATTTTGATGACCTTGGAGATATCTTTAGTTCATTTTTTGGAGGAGGTAGTCAAAGACAAGGAAGAAGAAGGGCAACTCCGGGAGCAGATCTTAGATATAATATATCTATAACTTTAGAAGAAGCGGCAAAAGGTGTAGAAAAAGAGATTAAATATTATAGAAAAGGTAAGTGCAATACTTGTGATGGAGAAGGAGCAGAACCTGGTACATCAATGCAAACATGTTCTAAGTGTAATGGAAATGGAAGAATTGAAGAAACACAAAGAACTATGTTTGGAGTCTTTCAAAATGTAGTAGAGTGTCCACAGTGTCACGGAAAAGGGAAAGTACCTGAAAAGAAATGTCATACTTGTAGTGGAAGTGGAATAGAAAAGGAAAAAGTTGTGAAGGCTATTAAAATACCTCAAGGGATTGATGATGGCCAAAGACTTAGACTGTCAGGCATGGGAGATATAAGTAAGGATGGTGGACCTAATGGTGATCTTTATATTTACGTTGAAGTAAAAGAACATAAATTATTTAAACGTGTCGATAGTGATATATATTGCCAATTACCTATTAGTTTTGCTACAGCATGTTTAGGTGGAGAAGTTGATGTTCCGACTCTTGAAGGTTCAGTGAAGATAAAAATACCTACTGGAACTCAAAATGGAAAAACCTTTAGATTAAGAGAAAAAGGAATTGCAAATCCAAGAGGTTTTGGTAAGGGAGATCAGCTGGTAGAAGTAGTCGTAGAAGTACCTACTAACCTAAGTGATAAACAAATTGAAATCTTGAGAGAATTTGATGGTAGTATGAAATCTAAAAATCACAAAAAACAAAAAAGTTTTATGGACAAATTGAAGAACATAGGAGATAAACTAAATAATTTATAGATTTGAATTATATGATTTCATGTGGTATAATTTGAAAACTAATTATACAGGAGGAAAGTATGAACGTATCAGTTTATATCTTAATGATGGTATTTTGGCTAGGGATATTCTACCTAGTATTGATTTTGCCAAATAATAGAAAAAAGAAAAAACATCAAAGTATGTTAAATGAAATAAAAATAAATGATACAGTATTAACAATAGGCGGTATAAAAGCACAAGTAGTAAGTATACAAGATGAGTTTATTGAACTTAAAGTTGATTCAAAAGGAAATAGAATAACAGTAAGAAAAACGTCTATATCACAAGTATTAAAGTAGAAAAAGGTTATTGAGCGGCAATATGCTATATATTGTCGCTTTTTTGAGAAAAGAGGAGTATTATGGTAAAAAAAAAGTTGGTTTTACTATTTTTAACTATTATTAATTTTACATTTGGACAATTGACAGTAGATAATATGAGATTTAATTCGAGTCCATCTCAATTTGTCCTTGATATTTTAGGAGAAGATAGACCTATTTATTCAATAAATTATGATAAAACAACACGGTTATTATTTTTAGAGATTACTAATGGTAAATTGTCGAAAGATGTAAAAGCAATTGTTGAGAGAAATGATGGTTATATAGAAAATGTTGTTAGCATGGATTTGGGTGATGGTAGAAGCAATTTTTTTATAACTCTTGAAGAAG
Source organism: uncultured Fusobacteriaceae bacterium (assembly GCA_964517235.1). Classification (GTDB taxonomy): domain Bacteria; phylum Fusobacteriota; class Fusobacteriia; order Fusobacteriales; family Fusobacteriaceae; genus CAZFBB01. The sequence continues at coordinate 6,140 of CAZFBB010000054.1, read as the reverse complement.
GAGTATCTTATAAAGACAGTGTATGGTTTAATCCAACAAGAATGGTTTTAGATTTTGAAAAAGAAAAGTCTTCGAAACCATTAATAGTAATTGATGCAGGACATGGTGGGAGAGATCCAGGAGCTATAGGTGGAAAATATAGAGAAAAAGATATAGTGTTAAAGGTAGCTCTTAAACTTGGGAAGGAATTAGAAAAAGATTTTAATGTTGCTTATACAAGAGCAAATGATACATTTATTTCTTTGGGAAATAGGAGTAAGATTGCAAATAAAAAAGTAGCAGATTTATTTGTTAGTATACATGCTAATTCAAGTAAAAGTACAAATGCTACAGGAGCAGAAGTTTTTTATTATTCAAAAACAGAGTCAGCATATGCAAAGCAAATTGCAGAGTTTGAAAATAGTGTTGATGAAAAGTTTGGTATTAAAGAAAGTGAAGCAGAATTTATAGTAAGTGATATTACATATAATCAAAATAAAGAAAGATCCTTGGCTTTAGCGAAAAATATGGTTGAAAAATTAGCTAGGTCAACTGGATTTAAAAATAGAGGAATACATGGTGCGAATTTTGCAGTATTAAGAGGAAGTGAATCACCAGCTGTACTCGTTGAATTAGGATTTATAAGTAACCCAGCTGAAGCTAAAAAAATGTCAACTGGAGTGTATCAGGATAAAATGGCAAAAATGATGGCAGATAGTATTAGAGAATATTTTAAATAGAGAGGTGACTTATGAAAAAACATTATTTAATATTAGGAATGTTAGGAGTATTCTTATTAGTAAGTGGTTTCTTCTATAAAAAAAATGTTCTTGATTATGATTTTAGTAAAGCAAAAAAGATATATGAAAGAGAAAATCAAGAAGAAAGATTTGAATTTGAAGTAGTAGAGATTTTTGTTCCAAATAAAGAATTTAAGAAATTAGAAAAAAAAGCCGTTAAGATAGTTAGAGTAGAAAATGAAAATGAAAGAATAAAATTGATATTTAATCAAATTAGAGAAAATTCTAACTTTAAAGTAAAATATATTAGTAATGGAAGTAAGGAAAAGGTAGAGGAGTATTTTGATAGTGGAATAAGGTTAATAAATATTTTTATTGAAGGAGAAGATTTATATTTAAACTTTAATCCTAGATTAAAAACGAGTATAGTTAATAAAGAACAAGAATTATTTATACTTTACTCTATAGTTAATAGCCTCACAAGTTCCCCAAAATATAAAAGAGTAAAACTTTTAATTAATAATGAAGGAGTAAATAATTTAAAATACTATAATATCTCAGGATTCTTAGAACAAGATTTGAATATATAAGGGGCGAATTATGAATTTATTATTTTTATTGATGTTATTTGTAATTGTTTTTCTATTAACATTAATATTTATTATGATTTTCTTTAGTCGAAAAGTTGTTTTTATTGATGCCTTAGATCTTTATAATACAGGTAAAGTTGATGAAGCACTTGATAAACTTAGAAGTTATGTAATGACAAGAAAAACAGATGTTAAAGCAAGGGAACTTTTGGCTAAGATTTATCTTGAAAAAAAAGATGTTACGAATGGAATGAAGGAATTAATCGGTATTTCTTTGTCTAGAAGTGCAACAAATCACCAAAAGTCAAATGCATTTGCAGGTTTAACAGAGATTTATTATAATGAAAAAAATTATAATAAAGCTATAAGTGCTGCTGGAAGTGGCCTTAAGTATAATAAAGAAAATGTAGAGGTTTATTATTATCTTGGAAAGATATATATGATGATGGAGAAAGAAAGAAGAGCTATAAGAATGTTTAATGAAGCTCTTAAGTATAATAAAAGTCATGTGGGGTCTAGAATTGCTTTGGCTGAATATCATGTTAAAGAGAAAAATTTCGTTAAATCAAGATTTCAGTATAAAAAAGTTCTTGAGCTTGATCCAACTAATGATGAAGCTAGATTTAATCTTGCTAGACTTCATTATGAAGATGAAGAGCTTGAAGAAGCAGCAAAAGAAATGGAACTTATTAAAAACATAGAAGGAAGAGAATACTTCTACTATAAAATTCTTACAGAATATTACCTAAAAGTAAAAAATCTTGATAGGGCAGGAAATACTCTTGAAAAAATGTTGGAAAAACTAGATATATTTAATGATATGGTACTTTATATTAAATATAATCTTGCGAATGTTTATGAAATAAAAGAGAAGTATGAAGAGAGTTTGAAACTATATAAAGAAGTGAAAGAAAAGAATGCAAGGTACAAAGATGTAGAAGAAAGAACTCAAACCTTAATGAAGATGCTAGAACCAGAAGAATTTGATGCTGCAATGGAAGCGATTAATTATACAAATGTAAATTATGAGCAACTTAGTCATATTTTTACAGAAATGGTAGAAAAGATGGGAATGATGATAAGTTATCGAGTAGAGGATACAAATAGAGTTTTATCTGCGATAACAACAGATAGATACAATATGAATAGTGAAAAATATTTAGTTCAATTATCAAAATTGGAAGAAGTAAGTGCTAGAGAACTTCAAAAATTTGTAAATTTATTTGATGAAAACAAAGTAGATAATGGAATCTTTATAACAACAGGTTCATATAATAGTAAAGCAGTAGAATATGCAGAAGAAGTAAAAGGGTTAGAACTTTTAGATAAGGTGCATATATATGATATAGTGGGACCAATAAATACTGAGGAGTAGACTGCTAGTAATAGCAGTTTCTTTTTATACTTACTAAAAATGATATAAGAAGTTAAAATATAGTTGTTAGAGAGTATATATGGTATAATTAAGGAGTAGAAGGTGGTAGGAGTATGCAGGAAATTATTAATAAAATAAATGAACTTTTGACAGAGGAAAGATATAAACATGTATTAGAAGTTGTGAAAATGGCTAAGAAATTAGCAAGAATTCATGGAGTTAACAGTCAAAAGGCTGAAATAGCAGCTTATTTACATGATATATCAAAGTTTTTTGAGGTAGAGCAAATGAAAGAATATGTAAAGAGAAATTCAACAATTAACCAATATGAACTTGGAGAATTGTTACATGGCTTTGCAGGTGCTATATATTCAAGGAATAGATTTGGTGTAGAGGATATGGATATATTAAATGCTGTAAGATATCATACAATTGGAAGAAAGGGTATGAGTGAATTGGAAAAAATAATATATATCGCTGATGCAGTAGAAGAAACAAGAGTATATCCTCATGTTAAAGAAATAAGAAAGATGGCATTTGAAAATTTAGATAAAGCTATACTGATGGTGACAGATAGAAAAATAGAGTTTCTTATTAGTAAGAAAGTAATTATTCATCCAAGTACCATTGAGATGAGGAATTGGCTTATAGAAAAGTTAGGAAGACAAGGTGAAATATAATGGATAAATTGAAGGAATTTGAGAGGTTAAAAGAATTTCTTAAAGATAAAAAAAAGGGACAAATACTTTCAGATATAACAAAAGCTTTAGGTTGGTCCAAAAAAATGAAGAAACAAAATAGAGCATTGTTAGAAGAGTGGGTTTTATTAGGTAAACTTAATAAGAAAAAAGGGGATAAATATATTTTAACTAATGAAGAAGACTTTGTAGAAGGAATTTTAGAAGTTGTGAAAAATAGATTTGCTTTTGTAGATGGTTCTGAATTTAGTGTTTTTGTGCCTAAATCAAAGTTTAATGGAGCATTTAATGGAGATAAAGTAATAGTAAAAATTACTCAAAAGGGAGATGAAGGTAAGAAGAAGGAAGGAGAGGTCTTAAGAGTTGTTGAAAGAAACAGTACAAAACTTATAGGAATCTTTGAAAAAAGTGAAAATTTTGGATTTGTTGTACCAACTCATTCTTTTGGTAGGGATATATTTATACCTAAGAAATTCTGTCAGGGAATAGAAAATAAAAAATTAGTTGTTTGTGAAGTTACATTTTGGGGAGATAAAGAAAGAAAACCAGAAGGTAAAATAATAGAAGTGTTAGGAAACCCTTTTGATACAGATGTAATGATAGAAGCACTTATTGAAAGAGAGGGGTTAACAGAAAAATTTTCAAATGAAGTAATGAGAGAAATAAAAGGGCTAGTTGAACCAGAAGAAGATACAGAAGAATTTTTAAGTAGAAGAAACCTTAGAAATCTTGATATTATTACAATAGATGGGGCAGATGCAAAAGATTTAGATGATGCTGTTTATGTTGAAAAATTAGAAGGAAATAAGTATAAATTGATAGTAAGCATAGCAGATGTTAGCCATTATGTAAAAAAAGGGAGTAAATTAGATAAGGAAGCATATAAAAGGGGAAATTCAGTTTACTTAGTAGATAGAGTTATACCTATGTTTCCAAAGGAATTATCAAATGGTTTATGTTCACTAAACCCTCATGAAAATAAATATTGTTTTACATGCGAGATGATAATAAATGAAAATGGAAAAGTAATTGACCATGAAGTATATAAATCAGTTATAGAAAGTAAATTTAGAATGACTTATGATGATGTAAATAAAATACTTGATGGAAATGAAGAATTGAGTAAAAAATACGAAAATATAAGAAATATGTTGTTTGATATGAAGGAGTTAAGTCACATACTTAGAAGAGTAAAAAGAAGTAGAGGAAGTATAGATTTTGATTTGCCAGAAGTAAAAGTTGTACTTAATGAGAAAAACAAAGTAGCCTATTTGAAAAATAGAGATAGGGGAGAAAGTGAAAGAATAATAGAAGATTTTATGATTATAGCTAATGAAACTGTAGCAGAAAAATTATTCTGGTTAGAACTTCCAAGTATTTATAGAACTCATGAAAAACCAGATTCAGAAAGAATTAAATCATTAAATGAAAGTTTAGAAAAATTCCATTATAAAATCCATTCACATGAAGAGTTGCATCCAGGTAGATTTCAAAAAATAATTGATGATTCAAAAGAAAAGGGAATAAATATTATTATACACAAGTTAATATTAATGTCTCTTAAACAAGCGAGATATACTAAAGAAAATATAGGGCATTTTGGATTAGCTTCTACCTTTTACACACACTTTACCTCACCAATACGTCGTTATGCAGACCTTATTGTACATAGAATATTGAGTGAAACTTTAGTAGGATATCCTAATGGTAGAGTAGTAAAGTGGTATGAAAAGAATCTAGATGAAATAGGAAGTCATATAAGTAAGACAGAAAGATCTGCTATGAAAGTAGAAGAAGAAAGTGTAAAAATAAAAGTTGTTGAATATATGATGGGCAAAGTGGGAGAAGTATATAAAGGTAAGATTACTGGTATGAATAAAAATGGTATATTTATAGAGACTGTAGAACATGTTGAAACGTTTTTTAATGTTATAAATGCACCTGGTTACTATGAATATGATGAAAAATCACTGACTATGATTGAAAGGGATAGTGGAGATTTATATAGCATTGGTGATGAGCTAGAAGTGATGGTAGTGCGTGCTGATCTTAGAGAGTTAGTTGTAGAAGTGGTACCCTATACTGAAATCTAATTGCATTATAAAGAGGCAAGTGTTATAATAAGCTAAAAGAAGGAGGATGTTTATGTATCAAAATTATGTTGATGAAACAGCAATCAATAAGAGTATAACAAAAGTTGTTTTGTGGATGATTTATGGTCTGTTTGTAACGGGAGTGGCAGTTGGTTTAGTGTTAACTGTTGAGAGTGTGGCTACTTTTGTATTTAGATCCTTTTATCTGATAGTTGTTGGGGAATTCTTACTTGTACTTTTCCTTTCTAAGATGTTGGGAAAAATGACCTACATGACAGCTAAAGTTATGTTTACAGTTTATTCATTTTTATCAGGGTTAACCATATCTATCTTGATGTTTTACTATGATTGGTATGCAATTGTGACAGCCCTTGCTGCAACTATGGTTATATTTGTTGTTATGAGTATATTTGGTCTTACTACTAAAGAAGATTTGAGTAAACACTCAAATTTATTTAAGGTGGCTCTAATAAGCCTAATAGTAGTAAGTTTAATAAATTTATTTATGAAGTCATATGCATTATATTGGATAATCAGTTATGCTGGAGTAATAATATTTACCGCTTTAATTGGCTTTGATATGCAAAGAATAAAAGCTATGATGTATGAGTATGCTGGTGGAGATGAAGAAGTATTGGGGAAAATATCTATTATAGGAGCTTTGA
>CAZFBB010000053.1:10828-17601 GCA_964517235.1 uncultured Fusobacteriaceae bacterium | reverse complement strand
ATCTAAAATTATAATTAACAAAGTAAATATAAAATTGTACGTTAGTTTTTTATTTAAAAAGATTATTGCAAGTATCTTCGCAAAAATCGACTTTAGTTTTAGGTAAAAGATTGCAGAATCTATTTAAATAGGAATAAACTTTAATCCCTTAAAGTGAAGAAAATAAGCTAAAGTTCTATAGAAAAAGCTGATAGTAATATATACGGCATTTTAGTAGTATATATAAAGCAGTTTTTTAAAAAAGATAAATATAAAAATATTATACTAGTAAGAGACTGTCAAAAAAATCCTGTTTTTTAATTTTTTTTTAAAAAACACATTGATTTTTTGGAGATATTAAAGGGAGAAGAAGGGTTTAGTAGATTATTAAATAGGATTTTGTTAAGTTCAAATATTATAAGGTAATTAATAAAAAAAACTTCTAATAATTTTTCATCCAAATTTTTCATTTGATAAGTTTTTTGTACTTAAGTTGACAATGTGAAAAATTAAATAAGCAAGATTTTTTGATTTTTTAGAACTAAATAAATTAAATAACTTTTAATGAATTTATTATATGAAGTTATTAAAAAACATAGATTTTAAATTTATTTCAAATGAGTAAAAAAACGAAAAAAGAAGATGTTAAAATTCTTTTGATTAAGAAAATTAGTATTTTTTCAAAGAAAACCTATAAAAGAGACGAAAAAATGATAAAAATTATAAGTGAGTTCAATTTGATTTAGAGAAAAAATAAGAGTATAAAGGATATTAAAGGAAGGTAATAAAAACTAAAGGAGGTAAGAATATGTTGAAATTAGCACTTGTAGGTGGTGGAAGTAGTTATACGCCTGAGTTTGTAGATGGCTTACTTAGTAGATATGAAAGATTTCCACTTGATGAACTTTGGTTGGTAGATATAGAGGATGGAAGATGGAAGCTAGATATTGTTTATGAATTAGCAAAAAGAATGGTGGCTAAATCTGGAAGAGATATTAAAGTTTACAAAACGCTAAATAGAAGAGAAGCTATTAAAGATGCTGATTATGTATGTACACAATTTAGAGTTGGACTTTTGGATGCTAGAATAAGGAATGAAAGGCTAGCAACTAATTATGGGATGATAGGTCAAGAGACAAATTCAATAACGGGTGTTGCAAAAGCTATGATGACTATTCCTGTCATGTTAGATATATGTAAAGATATAAAGGAAATGGCAAAAACTACATGTAAACTTATTAACTTTACTAATCCATCAGGGCGTGTAACAGAAGCAGTAATAAAATATACAAATGTGCCCATAATAGGTTTATGTAATGTACCAATAGGTATGAAAATGGCTATTGGGGAAAATTTGGGTATTGCATATGATGATTTTACTATGGTAGCTACTGGTATGAATCACTTTTTTTTTGTTAGAGAAGTAATAGGAAAAGATGGAAAAGATTATACTCAGAAGGTTTTAGACCTGTATATTAATAATGAAAGTGGAAATCCAGAAAATATTAAAAATATACCTTTTTTAAAGGAGCAAATAAAATATTTGAAAGCTATTCCTTGTCCATATTTTAAGTATTATTTTCTTGAAGATGAGATGTTAAGATATCAAGAGGAAGAAGTGAGAAGTGGGAAGGGAACTAGAGGGGAACAAGTAAAAATTATAGAAGAAAAACTATTTGAAATTTACAAAAATCCTGATTTGGATGAAAAACCAAAAGAGCTAGAAAAACGTGGAGGAAGATATTATTCTACAGTGGCTTGTGAGACTATATGTGCAATTCATAATGATGAAGGAATAGAAGTAGTAGCAAGTGTCAAAAATGAGCATAAGGATGGAAGAGCTGTATTAGAAGGTTTGCCTAGAGAGTCAGCAGTAGAAGTAACTTGTAAAATAACTAAAAATGGGCCAGTACCTCTTGAACAAAAACCAATAAACAAATCTATGCTAGGACTACTTCAACTTATGAAGTCATTTGATGAAATGGTAGTAGAAGGAAGTGTATGTGGAGATAAAGGGGCTATACTACATGCACTTCAAATTCATCCTATGACTCAGAGTGGTAAAGTAATGGAGACTATATTAGATGAAATAATCATGGTTAATAAGGAGTATTTACCACAATTTTAGATTAAAGAAAAAAATCTCTCTAAAAAGGGAGATTTTATATTTAAGTTTATTGAAAATGAAAATCTAAAATAAATAGAGAAAAATTATAGAGATTAAAGAAAAAATAAGTATTTTTAGCTAATAATAATATAAAATGAAATATATTAGATTAAAGTGTTGTTTATAAATTGTTATTATGGTATAAATATACTATTGTATAAAATATTGTAGAATAGTGGGTGGTTACGTGAAGAGGTTAAATGACAAATTGTATAAATATGTAATTTTGTTTTCTTGTTTGGTTGCTTTAGGAAATATAATAATAAATTGTCTTACATCCTTTCCTTTTTTATATAATTATAAATGGATATCTTTAATTTTATTTTCTTTAATTTTTAATTATCTAGATAAAAATGAAAAGAGAAATAAAGAAACTCTTAGATACATATCTTTTTTAATAGTAATTTTTTTCTTTATGCCTATTTCTTTTTTTAATTCCAATGGAAACCACCATAACCTTTTAGCATATATTTTTATAGTTCTGATTTGTTTAACCTATCTATTTAAAGGATTAAAGAGGAGCTCTTTAACTTTTTTTCTTATTAGTATATATATAATCTTACATGCTATAGAGTACTATAATCCAGAACTTTTTATTATAAGTCATGAAGAATCTCATGATTTAAGCAAAATCTTTCAAATGCCAATAATGTTTTTGTTTACTTATTTTATCTTAATAACTTTTTCTAAAGCATATGAAGAAACAAATTATGAATTATACAAGTTAGCTAATTTTGACACTTTAACTGGTTTGTATAACCGAAGGTATTTTAATGAAAAATTGGAAGGAATAAAAGATAATAAAGAAATAAATTTAGTTCTATTTGATTTAGATAACTTTAAAGAAATAAATGATAATTATGGTCATTTAGAAGGTGATAATGTCTTAAAATATTTCGCATTATTAGTAAGAAAAAATTTTGATAATGATGAAAATATTTTAGGTAGATGGGGTGGAGATGAGTTTGTTTTAACTTCATCAGTAGAAGAAAAAGAACTTATGCTTAAATTGTTAAGAGTGAAGGAAAAATTTAGTAAAATGGATGAAAAATATAAATTAGGATTAAATGTTTCATTTGGCTTTGTGAAATTAAGCGATTTTAATGAGTTAAGTCAAGCATTTGCTAGGGCAGATCAATATCTTTATAAAAATAAAGTAGAAGGAAGAAAAGAATTAGAAAGAAGAAAGATAGAATTTAAATATGATAAAAATAAATAAAGTTGGCATGGCCAACTTTTCAGATTGAAGACAAACAGCTAGTTTTTTGAAAAAACATCATTACTTTTGTCTTGATACAAAAGTAATACAACGTCTTGAGCACATAACTGAATTTAAGTCAGACAAGTCTTCCTTATTCAGTAAAAACCAAGTATTTATATAAGAAATAAGATTAAGTAATCACTGTAGTCACTAAATTTCAAAACTCGCTCTTTTTGGAGCTTAACAGTTGAAATTCCTAATATTCATTTCGTTAACTTAATCTAAATTTCTTATATAGGTATATATAAATAAAAAAATAAATAAAACTTCTTTTTTAAAAAAATTTTATTTTTCTTCAGTTTCTAAAGTTGACATAACCAACTTTTTTTTTGTATTAATCTAAATTTACTTCTACTACTTCATACCCCTTAGATTCAAGTATGTCAATAATACTATTTGTCCCTACATAATGTCCACCACCTACAGCAACAAAATAAGTTCCTTGATCTTGAAGATATGAAATGATTTTATCTGTCATACCAACATTTCTTTCATCTAGTATTTTTTCATGTATAGAATTCTTTTTTCCATCCTTTTCTATCATTTGATTAAAGATTTTTTCAAATTCTTTTGAATCTCCATTTTGTAAAGCAAGAACTAATTTCTTTAACAATTCTATCCCTTCTTTTAACTCTTCTTCATTAGAACTTCCAATTAACATATTTAGCATATAATCTTTATCAACTTCAGATAAAAGTTTTAATTGATAAATAGGATTTTCTAATTCTAATATAGCAATGTTATTAGCTTTAGCAAAGTTTATAAAGTATTCATCTAAACCCAGTTTAGTATCATAACCTTGATTTGCTAGCTCTAGTTGAATTAGTGTTTGGCTTAGAAAAAAAGGTGATAAAAATTCTAGTGGAGCAATATCAACACCTCTCTTTTCAAATGCTACTTTTAATTTTTCAAAATCTTCTGGATTAATTAGAGTACTTATTTTTACAAAACCTTCATTATACATGTATTTAATTCCTTGGGTAGCTATAGTTTGAAGATTTTCATTATTAGTTACATCAAATTCAACAGCTAAAAAGTTAGATTCTTTTAGCTTTTTCATAACTTTTTCATTAATAGGATAAAAATTGTCTGACAACAAATGAACTGTAGGTGCAAGATAGACAGTAGAGTCTGCATCTTTTACTTGCCACATAAAATATTTAGTGTTTCCCAAAAGTGTTAGTGTCAGTAGTAAAAATATTAAGAGTAATTTAAATTTTTTCATTTTGTCCTCCTTCTAATAATTTTCTGATAGAACATAGTTTTATTATTAATGATAGTACAATATAATTAAAAAAAATACAACAAGGAGTTGTGGAGAAAATATAAAAGTTCTGGAAAAAATAGAGATAATTGATAAATATAGACAGGGAAAAAATTGAAAATAACAACTTAGAAGATTGTAAAAGTAAAAATAGTATAGGTGATAAACAGGTATTTCATAAACAATATAAAGAAAAGTTTAGAAAAGAAGGGATGTGTATAAGTAAGGAAGAAGGAGAGGTAAAATTATAGAGATAGAAGCTCTAAAGGTTTCTTAGCTTAGGAATATATTGACAAAAATTTAAAAAGAAAGAAGAAATAACACATGTAATTTTTTTCTACCATTTTTATTGATTTTGTTGTATAATGTTCCAAGGAGGTTTTTATGGATAAATTATATTTTAGTAGGGATACTTATACCACTCCAGAGGGTAGAAGAAAATTAGGGGATAAACTTTTTTTAAATACGCGTGTGTATTTTGTTATGAGATATATAAAAATTATACTTAAATATAGAAAACTTTGTATTAAAGGTTTGTATGACCGTACTGCATGGGCTCAAAATTCAAAGGAAATCTTTGATTTGATTGAAGATTGTGGTGGACAAATAGACATAAAAGGATTGGACAACATAATAAATGATAATAAACCAACTGTTTATGTAGCAAATCATATGAGTACATTAGAGAGTATGGTATTGCCATCACTTATTGCTCCAGTGAAACCAGCAACATTTATAGTAAAAAAATCATTATTGACATTTCCTTTTTTTGGTCATATTATGAGAGCTTGTAATCCAATTGTTGTAAATAGAATTAATCCAAGAGAAGATTATAAAACAGTAATGGAAAAGGGAATGAAATTATTGCAGGAAGGAACATCTATAATTATCTTTCCTGAAAGTACAAGGTACCTAGAATTTGATCCTAAAAAATTTGGTTCTTTAGGTGTTAAACTTGCAAAAAAAGCAGGAGTTAATATAGTACCTATAGCATTAAAAACAGATTTTTGGGGTAATTCAAAAACAAAACTTAAAGATTTAGGTCCTATAAATAGAAATAAAAAAATATTTTTTGAAGTAGGTCAAGAAATAAATATAGATGGTAAAGGAAATGAAGTTCATGAAAAAATAGTAAACTTTATCTCAGAAAAGATTATGTCTTGGGGAGGAAAAGTAGAAGGAAATTAAAGGAAGCCACTTTTATTAAGTGGCTTTTATATAATATTTATATTTTTTTCTTTAATTTTTTCAAAATATTCCTTTTTAATTTTATTTTCAGTAATGATATAATCAAAATCCTCCAAATTAGCAAAGGAATATAGTCCAGCAAGATTAAATTTTCTACTTTCTATTATAAGATATGATTCTTTTGAAATATTTAAAATGGTCTTTTTTGTATTACCATCTTCTAAATCAAAGTTAGTAACTTTGAACTTTTCAAAATTAATTCCACAGCTACCTATGAAAGATTTATCCACAGAAAATTTACTTATTTCTTTTACTGCATTACTTCCAATAACTCCACCTATTTTTTTGTTAAAAGTTCCACCGATTAGGATTATTTCTAAATTGTTATTATTGGTAAGAATAGAGACAATATTAGGCATATTGGTAATGACTAAAGTCTTTTTTTGAGATTGTCCTAGTTTTTCAGCTAGCAAATAATTAGTACTTGATACATCCAAAAAAATAATATCTCCGTCATTTATAAGATTAAACATTTTTTCTACAATAAGGCTCTTTTCATTACTTTTATCTATTATTCTTTCTTTTAGTGTTGAAGAATGAGCAATATTATTTATAGGAATAGCTCCTCCATAAGTTCTTTTTAACTTTCCATTTTTTTCTAAAATTTGAAGGTCTTTTCTAATCATACCTTCACCTAAAGAAAACTCCTTAGCAAGTTCTTTTACTAAAACTTTTCCATTTTTATTTAAAATCTCTATTATTTTATTTCTTCTCTCATCTAAAAACATAAACTCTCCTTGTTGAATGATAACAAATAATAATATGTATTATATTTCATATTTTAAAGGAAGTAAAGATAAAAATGATTTTTTTTATTGACAAACATTTTAAAAAAAAGTAAAATAATAACAAAT
>CAZFBB010000053.1:0-10728 GCA_964517235.1 uncultured Fusobacteriaceae bacterium | reverse complement strand
AAAATGATTTTTTTTATTGACAAACATTTTAAAAAAAAGTAAAATAATAACAAATAGAAATAAATGATAACAAATGAAAAAGAATAGAAAGAAATAAAAAAGAATAGAAAGAAATAAAAAAGAGAGGTCAATTATGAAAGGAAGAATTTGCTTGATTGAAAAATTTGCATTACATGATGGACCAGGCATCAGAACAGTAATTTTTTTTAAAGGATGCCCTTTAAGGTGTTTGTGGTGTTCAAATCCAGAAACTCAAGAGGTGAAAAATCAAATTTATTTTGATAAAAATAAATGTATTTCCTGTGATACTTGCAACAGATGTAAAAATATTTGTCATAAAAATGCTATTTTTTTTAAAGATGGAATAGTAAAGTTTGATTATTCTAAGTGTGATTTTTGTGGGGAATGCTTGAAAAAGTGTCATAAGGGAGCTTTGGATTTTGTTTCAAAAGAAATAGACTTGAAAGATGTTTTTGAAGAAATAAGAAAAGATGAACCTTTTTATAAAAATTCTGGTGGTGGTGTGACAGCATCAGGTGGAGAGGTTTTGCTTCATACAGATTTTATTTATGAACTTTTCAAAATGTGTAAGGATGAGTATATAAATACAGCTATAGAAACAACTGGTTTTGGTAAATTTGAAGATTTAGAAAAACTAGTAAAATATACAGATTATATATTATATGATATTAAACATATAAATAATGATATTCATTTAAAATTAACTGGAGTGGGGAACAAATTAATAATAGATAATTTAAAAAAAATCTCTAAAAGCCATAAAAATATAATTATAAGAATTCCACTTATTAAAGGTATAAATAATTCTCAAGAAAATATTGAAGAGGTGATAAAGTTGGCAAAAGAATGTAATATAGATGAGATTCATCTTTTACCATATCATACTCTTGGTTTAGGAAAATATAATCAACTTTCAAAAGAATATAAGTTTGGAAGTATAGATAAGTTAAAAAAAAGTGAAATAACCTTTTTAAAGGGAAAAATCGAATTAGAATCAATTAAGTGTGTAGTAGGAGGATAATTAAAAAGAAGGAGGGTACCATGAAAGAGTTTGAATTGAAAAGTGAAAGAATTAGAAAGCTAAGAGAGTCAGCTTTGAACACTGTTCCTAGTGTGTGTGTTGAAAGAGCTAGGTATTTGACTAGAAGTTATAGGGAAAACGAGGAGAAATCAAAGTATATTAAAAGAGCACTTGCAGTCAAAGAAGTTCTTGAAAATATGAGTATTTATATTAAAGATGGAGAACTAATTGTAGGAAATCAATCAACTAATCAGAGAACAGCACCTCTTTTTCCTGAATATGCAGTAGAATGGATTGAAAAAGAATTAACGGAAAAGGGAAATTTTGATACAAGAGATGGAGATAAGTTTCATTTACCAGAGGAGCATATAAAAGAGGTTCTTCAGATTACCAAGTATTGGAAGGGGAAAACATTAAGAGAGAAAGCTTATGCTCAAATGCCTAAAGAACTTAAAAAAGCTTCTCAAGTAAAGGTAATTCATGGAGAAGGAAATGTAACTTCAGGTGATGGTCATATTGTTCCTGATTTTAAAAAAGCTCTTAAAATAGGACTAAAAGGAATAATCAAAGATGCTAAAGAAGCAAAGGAGAAACTTGATATTACTGAGTTTGGTGCGTATAATAAAAAAGATTTTTTAGAATCTATAATTATTATAAATGAAGCAACTATTAATTTTTCAAAAAGGATAGGATTTTTAGCTGAAGAATTGGCAAAGGAAGAAGGCAATTTAAGCAGGAAGGAAGAACTTTTAGCCATAGGGAATAATTGTAGAAATGTTCCAGAAAAAGCACCATCTAATTTTTGGGAGGCTGTGCAAATGACTTGGATGATTCATTTAGTTATTCAAATTGAAAGTAATGGTCATTCAGCCTCTTTGGGAAGATTAGATCAATATTTATATCCATTTTATAAGAGTGATATGGAAATGGGAAAAATTACTAGAGAATTTGCAAAAGAAATTTTACAATGCTTATGGGTAAAGCTATATTCTGTATTAAAAATTAGACCAACATCACATTCAGGCTATGGAGCAGGATATCCTACTTATCAAAATGTTACTATTGGGGGAGCTAATTATGACGGCAGTGATGCAACGAATGAATTAAGTTATTTAATTCTTGAAAGTGTAGGGGAAACTAAGTTGACACAACCAAATCTAGCAGTAAGATTGCATCAAGGTTCTTCAGAAAGATTTATAAGGGAGTGTGCTTCTTGTGCGGCTACAGGATATGGAATGCCCGCTATGCATACAGATGAAATAATTGTTCCAGCTCTTTTAAATAAAAATGTAGAATACAAGGACGCATATGATTATACAATGGTAGGTTGCGTTGAAGTTGCAGTTCCCGGTAAATGGGGATATAGATGCACAGGAATGACATTTTTAAATATGATAAAAGCTGTAGAATTAGTACTGAATGATGGATTTGATTCAAGAACAGGAAATAATTTATTAACAGGAAATGGTAAATTAAATGATTTTGAAACTTTTGAACAACTATGGAATGCGTGGGAAAAGCATATTGAATATTATACAAGATTAACTGCATCTTTTGATGTTTTAGCAGATACTCATCTAGAGAATTTTCCTGATATTTTTTGTTCGGGCTTAGTTGATGATTGTATAAAAAGGGGAAAAACAGTAAAAGAAGGTGGAGCAAAATATGATATTGTAGCAGGTCTTCAAGTAGGCTTAGCAAACGCAACAAATGCTTTGTATGCTCTCAAAAAACTTGTTTATGAAGATAAAGTTTTAACAAAAGAAGAAGTTTCTAATGCTATAGCAAATAATTATCAAGGTATAGAAGGTGAGAGAGTCAGAAATGTATTGTTAAATGCTCCTAAATATGGAAATGATATAGATGAAATAGATAATTTTGCTGTAAAAGTATATGAAACTTATATAAAAGAAATAGAAAAATATAGAAATACTAGGTATGGAAGGGGACCTATTGGAGGTTCTTATGGACTATCGACATCAGGAATTTCATCGAATGTACCTATGGGAACTGTAACTGGAGCTATTCCTGATGGAAGATATGCTTATACTCCTGCTGCAGAGGGAGCTTCACCAACTCAGGGTACAGATGTTAATGGGCCAACATCAGTGCTTAAGTCACTACTAAAATTACCTACAATACTTATTACTGGAGGACAATTACTAAATCAAAAATATTCTCCAGAATTAATAAAAACACCAGAACAATTTGAAAAATTTGTAAATATAATAAAAACATTTATCCAATTAAAGGGATGGCATATACAATTCAACATAATTTCGAGAGAAACTTTAATAGAAGCACAAAAGAATCCTCAAAATTATAAAGATATAATTGTGAGAGTAGCAGGATATTGTGCTCAGTTTGTTACTTTAGATAGGACAACACAAGAAGATATTATATCAAGAACAGAACAAAGTTTATAGGGTTATCTTAAGAGTAAAATCCTTAAATGTTTTATCAAAAAATTTATTTGAGTAATCTTAAATTTTGAAGTCGTTGTAAAATGAGATTTTATAGTAATAATTTTTAAAGTGATAATTAATCATTATTATTGTTTTTCACATGTTAAATCTTTGAGAGGCTAATATTAAAGTATTAAAAAATCTCATTTAACGCGATGATATAGATTTTATTTTTATAAAATACAATAGTTTACATATATTTTGGAGGGAAAAAATGATATATATGTTAGATACAGCAGATATTAATGAAATTAAAGTAGCAATGGATTTGTACCCAATAGTGGGAGTTACAACAAACCCTACTATAATCGCAAGAGAAAAAAGAAATTATTTTGAAGTTGTAAAGAAAATAAGGGAAGTTATTGGTAATCAAATGATGATTCATATACAGGTCTTAAGCGAAAGTGCAGAAGATATGATTGAAGAAGCAAAGATTATTAAAGAGGAAATTGGAGGGAATTTGTATATAAAAATACCAGTGACACAACAGGGAATAAAAGCTATTAAAACTTTGGTGAAGGAAGGATATAATATTACAGCTACTGCAATTTTTACTTCTCAACAAGCTTTAATGGCAGCAACTGCCGGAGCAGAATATCTTGCTCCATATATAAATAGAGTGGATAATATTTGTGGTGATGGAGCATTGGTAGTTAATGAAATAGCAAGACTTTTAGAGGTGAGTGGAAACTTTAAAGCTAAAGTTTTAGGAGCATCATTTAGGAATGTAAAACAGGTAAATGAAACTATTTTAGCTGGGGCAAAATCTGTTACGCTTTCTTTTGAAATAATAAATAGATTATTATATCATCCTTTAACTGATTGGAGTGTGGAAACTTTTGTATTGGACTGGAAAAAAGTTTATGGAGAAGGAAAAAGTTTTATTCGTAGATAAATTCAATTATTAAAAAAGTAAGGAGGAGGATAAGTAAAAAAAACTAGTTGTTTACCTTTAATCTGAACAGAGTAAAAAGTTGCTCTGTTCTATTTTCTTTAAAAGTAAAAGGAATTAGTATATAATATGTATTACTGTAAAATGAAAAAACTTAATTTTAAAATTTTTTCAATCTCTCAACTTAAAATATCTCAGGTTAAAGTAAAAAATAGAGTTTAATAAAATCAATATTTTTTTAACTCGTTTTATTCATTAAAATTTATATATTAAACATATAAGTATTACTTGAAAAAGTTTACACTTTTCAATAAAATCAATTGTAGATTTTATTTGATATTTGCATTTTTTAAATTTTATTTTATTAAAATAATCTAGTTAAATGATTCTAGTGAAAAATGAGATTTGTTAACCACTGGACAACATTAATTATCAAAGAATATAGTTGTATAGGGTATTTTAAAATACTAAAATCTCTTCATTTTCAGAGGATTTAAATATTTTTTTTAATTTTTTATCATTTTCTATAGATTCCTATTTTATTATTTTACAGTAAAATAAGGCAGTTTTTTACTTGAATTTTTCTTGATAAAATATCGTTAATTGCAGCATTTCTTCAAGAGAAAGTAATCTTTTTCTACTTGTACTAGTAGAACCGTTTTGGCTCCAAAGAGGTGGATTAAATTCGAAAACTTTATATTTTGGAAGAAGCTTTATATCTTCTTTCCATCCAAACCAACGTTCTCCTTTATAAAATAAATCGATATCTCCAGAATTTAGCCAATATAAAAATTTCTTATATCCAATACTTAAATCCATCCACTCTAAACTTTCTGGATTGAGATAGTATACAACACCGATTTTATTATCGAAATAGCCACAATTAATAAAATAAAATCCTCCTATGACGTCATAGGCAATAAGTTTTAGATTATATAGATTATCGGATATATCTTCTACTTCAATTGGGTCAATTAGCCTTATCCACCCAAAATTAAATAATACTTCTTTTACAGAAGAAAATTCCTTATTATCAATTTTGTCCAGTAGTTGCCTACGAGTATCACCAATATCAAAAAAGAATTCATTTTTTCCCTTCACTAAAGATTTTTGTATAAAATCCCAAATATTCAAATTAAATCTTTTTTCCATTTTATCCTCCTATTATCTCCACATAAATTATAATTCATATTTTTTAAAATTTCCATATTTATGAAAATAAAAAAAAGACTAATTTTAAACTAGTCTTTAATATCTATTTGTATTTTACATTTGTTTTAAATATTCTCTATATCCTAAATCTTCTACTCTAGAAGCTTTATTCTCTACTTCCTCTTGCATATTTTCTTTATAAGCAATTAATTTATCTCTAATATCATTATACTTATTGCTTAAAATACTAGTTGCAAGTATCCCAGCATTTTTTGAATTATTAATAGCTACTGTGGCTACAGGTACTCCTCCTGGCATTTGTACTATGCTTAATAAAGAGTCTAGTCCACTTAAATTACTACTTTTAACAGGTACTCCAATAACAGGTAAATGCGTTATTGCTGCTATCATACCTGGAAGATGAGCTGCACCACCAGCTCCAGCTATAATTACTTCTATTCCTCTTTTATGAGCACTTTCTGCATAGTCATACATTCGCTTAACAGTCCTATGAGCACTTACAACAGTTAATTCAAACTCTATTCCAAATTCTTCTAATATTTTTGCCGCCTCTTGCATTATTGGTAAATCTGAGTCACTTCCCATAATAATTCCAACTTTTATCACAATATTCCCCCTCTACTTACTGATAATTTTTATTAAATTTTTTGCTTCTTTTGCCTTTAAAAGGGCAACGTCTACATTATCGTCTAATACAGTAATGTGCCCCATTTTTCTATAAGGTTTAGTTTCTTTTTTTCCATAAAGGTGAATATTAATTCCTTTTATTTTAAGAGCTTCTTCAAAACCATCTACTTCTGCTTTTCCTTCGTAACCTTCTTCACCAAATAGATTAATCATAACGCTAGGTTTAATAATATTACTAGAACCAAGTGGAAGGTTCATTATTGCTCTTAAATATTGCTCATATTGACTAGTTACAGTACCTTCTATAGTATAGTGACCACTATTATGAGGTCTTGGAGCAATTTCATTAATTAAAATTTGGCTATCTTTAGTAACAAACATTTCTACTCCAAAAATTCCTACTCCGTCAAGAGCTTCTATTGCTTTTTTGGCAATATCTTTTGCTTTCATTTGTAAATCTTCCTTCAATGAAGAGGGACAGACAGTAATGTCACACATATTAGTTTTTTCGTCAAAAACCATATCAACAATTGGATAAATTTCAACTTGTCCATTTTTATTTCTAGCAACCATAGTAGCGATTTCTCTCTCAAAAGGAACAAATTCTTCAAAAAATGAAGGAGTTTTAATCATATTTTTTATATCATCTTTTGATTTTAAAATGAAAACACCTTTACCATCATAGCCACCTTTGCAAGCTTTTTGAACTAGAGGAAAAGAAAAATTTTCTAATAAATTATTGAGATTACCTTCTGTAATTCTTTCGAATCTACTTGTAGGAAGGTTATTTTTTAATAAAACTTCCTTTTGAAGACTTTTGTCTTGAATGATTTCTAAAACTTTTGATGAAGGATTGACAATTTTCCCTTTTTTTTCGATTCTTTTAAGAGTTTCTACATTAATATGTTCAATTTCATAAGTTAAAATATCACATCTATCAGAAAGTTCCACAATCTTTTCTGAATTGTACAGATCTCCTATAATATAGTCATCTGCAATATCGCTTGCAGGTGATGGATGTGAAGGCGTAAGTACTATTACTTCAATATCCATTTTTCTTGCTTCTTGGATAGTCATTCTACCAAGTTGACCACCACCAACTATACCAATAACCCTGTTTTTAGGATTCATATCCTACAATACCTCCTATAATTTTAGTCATAGTATTGTAACATTTTTCATAAGTTAAATAAAGAGAAAGTTAGAGAAAGTAATTTGAAGTTTAGGTAAAATGAAGGAAGTATTATTAAAGTATTAAAGAGATAATTGATATTTTTTCTAAATTTCTTTTAAACTTTCCATTAATCACCAGTAAAAAGTGAATTTTGTTGTGAAATTAGAACATATTAAACTAAAACATGTCATTTTTTTAAAATATACTCTTTTAATTTCATAGAAAATATTGTATGATAATAGTAACTAATCTTTGAAAGTGAGGGGCATAATGAAAAGATTCTTTAGGTTAGGAGGAGTTGTTGCGTTGCTAATGGCGTTTTTTTTAAGCGCAGAATTATTCTTTCCAGAAAAAGTCGACTATTTATTTGAATTATTAAAATTTCCTATTAAAAATGAGTTGTTTTTAATTCTTAATATAATTTTTTTGTATGCATTAAAAAAACATGCAAACTTTAGATACTATGTACATAGTGAAGAACTAAAGTTTATCTTTTTGTATTTAATACTTATATTGAATCAAATTGTAGTTTATTTAATTCCAAGTAACTTTAATGATGGATTAGTCGAAATAGTAGTTGTTTTGGGAATAATATTTTTACTTGGACTAACTAGGTACATATTAGAATATAATATATATGATATTTTGGCCAAAAGAGTAAAGGATAGTTCATATCAATTTTGTATGTTTTTATTTAGGCTAACTCTAATTTTTAGGATTTTTGAGTTATTTAGAGATATTGTGTTTATAATTCTAGATATTTTTGCTATTAACGTACCTTATCAAGGTAGAATATTGAGTTATTCTTTGTATTTTGTTCAGGTGTCAAATGTGTTACTTATTTTGTCTTATTTTGTAATTGCAATAATCTTTTTAAAGCCAAAAGAAACATATTCATTTTAATAGATTTTTAGAATAAATTATTTAGATTAAAGATATATTTCAGTTATAAAAAGTTAATATAATTTTTTTGTTAGTTATTATTTAGTTCAGTTATACTTAAAAATTTATTATAAGTTATTATCATTTTATATAATATTAAATAAAAAAATTATTTAGAATATATTGTTTAGATTACTTTAGTAGTAAGTATTAGATTTTATATTGTAGATTCTTAGTTTGATGTATATAGAGGTTTGTTTAAACCTCTTTTTTTCTTTTTGTAAAAAGAGATAAAAATCAGAAAGAGATTAAGTATATAGTTTTATTCATAATATTTTGAATAGATAAGTACTCAGATGTTAGTCCTATCTTGCATTTAATATATTAAAAAGATATAATATTAAAAGGAGGTTAATATGATTAGATTGGGAAAAATAGAGGATTTAGAAACTTTAGTAGAATATAATTTGTTGTTAGCCCTTGAAACTGAGGGGTTAAAATTAGATGAAGAAAAAGTAAGAGAAGGGGTTAAAAGATGCTTGATTGATTATAGTAAAGGGGTTTATTATGTTTATGAAGAGGACAATAAAGTAATTGGTCAATTGATGCATACGAAGGAATGGTCTGACTGGAGAAATGGAGAATTTTGGTGGGTAATGAGCGTATATGTCCATAAAAATTATAGAAAAAAAGGAGTTTTCAAAAGTTTATATGAACATTTGAAAAAGTTAGCCAAAGAAGATAAGGAAGTTTGTGGTTTACGCTTATATGTTGAGTTTAATAATGAAAAAGCTCAAAATACTTATGAAAAGTTAGGCATGAGTAAGAGTCATTATTATATTTTTGAAGAAGAATTTTAAGGGGTGAGAGTTATGAAAAAATTATTATTTATGATTTTATTACTTTTAGGAGCATGTACAAATGTAGAAAAGAAAGTTGAAAAATTACCTTTAGTTGAAAAAAATAATGTTTATTTTAAGGAAGATATAGCTTATAACATAGTCGATAATATGTTGTTAAATGGAATTTTAGTTGAAGAGCAAGACAATGGGAATATAAAGTATTCTACATTTGTTAGTGGAGAAAAAATCAAAGAAAAATTAATTGATGAAAATAAAGAGTTAGTATATGATTTGAAGGTAAATGAACTTGGAGCAATTAGTGGTTTAGTAGTAAAATATGGTAATTATAATGGAGAAAAATATATAGACAATTATAATTTTGGAGTCAAAAATGGTGAAAGTACTGTTTATTTAGATGGAAAAGAAGAAGTAAAAGTTATATTTAAAAATGGTTTAGTAGATGGTTTAGTAAAATATTATAATTATGAAACTGGTTTAGTAGAAGAAAAAGTCTTTAATAACGGATTTGAATCTGGGAAAAAAGGTAATTTAGATATTGAATTTTCTACAAATTTTGAAAAGGATGTAGTTGATTTTAAAGAATTAGAACTGAAATATAAGGTAGCCAAAAAAGATGGGGAATTATTTACGGGAGTTGCAGTAAGTTTGAATAAAGATGGATATATGGAGGAAAGTTTATATTTTGAAGATGGAAACTTGCTAGAATACACCTATTATATTGAAAATGGCATAGTTGCAGAAAAAGAACTATATTTTGGAAATGGAGATTCTTTATTAATTGTATATAACACAGATAACTATTATGGTAGCGTTTATTATTATAACTATATGAAAGATGATGTATATAATGGTGCATATGGAATGTATTATGAAGACGACTATACATTTATAGGGAACTATAAAGATGGCAAATTATTTGGTAAAGGTATTTATTATAATCAAGATAATAGGATAGAAGAGGTACAAGATTATATAGATAGTGAATATACTACAGTTGCTTATTATAATTATGACAATAATCAAATTAGATTAAGAGGTCAAGGTAGAGATGAAAATGGAGTTTGGAAGCTTTATGGTAGGTGGGAATATTATTATGAAGATGGAAGTTTAGAAGAAGAAATTGATTTTGATGGTGAGTATGGAAAGGTAGTTGTTTACAGCCAAAATGGAAATAAAATTGTTGAAGGAACTGTTGATGCTTATTATAATTTTTATGAAGGTGAAGTAAAAGAGTATTATGAAAGTGGTAAAATAAAAGTAATCTCAAATTATTCAGAAGGGTATCTAAATGGTGAAAGTACTTATTTTGATGAAGAAGGAAATGTTACTAAAGTAGAAGTATATGACTATGAAGTTTTAGTAGAAGAAAGATAAGAAGAATTTTAATTTGGTGGTGTTATAATACACTACCTTATTTTTTCTAAAATATATTTTCGATAAATTTATTATATATAGTTTAAATTACCTGTACAATATGCATACAAATTCAAACTTAGTGGGTTTGTTATCTCTCCCTTATATGTATCTTCTGTTATAAACCTTCTTAGATTAGGGCTATAATACCTTGCTCTTAGATAATAGAATCCTGTTTCTTCATCAAAATATTCTCC
>CAZFBB010000052.1:9895-17689 GCA_964517235.1 uncultured Fusobacteriaceae bacterium | reverse complement strand
ATCTAAAACCATCAATACTAGCTTCTGGTGATGCTACCTGTATAGGTGAAACTAATCCTAATTCAAATGATTCTGCCATTGCAAATGTTGATAATGCTGTTACTCCTGCTAATACTGCTAAAGTTTTTTTCATACTTTATCCTCCTAATTCTCTTTTTGTATAAAACTTCTTAAAATCCCCTTACACCCTCAATTTTAAGTATAACACCATAGGTAGTATTTGTAAAGGAATTTCAATTTTATAAATAAATAATATTATTTATTGTTTCATATAAGTTTAGTATGATTATATTACGTTCGTATATTAAATTTAGTAAAATAAATATAGTAGTTCTGTCTTATAACACAACATTATACCAAAAGAATTTTAAGTTTCCTCTTTAATATTTTGAAAACAAGGTAAAAGTTATTAATAATTTCTTTTTATTAATTAGATTCTTGACCATTTCTAATTTTTTAGGTTAATACTTTCAAATTTATATCTTTCGTATTTTGATTCTTTCTTTTTTATAAAAATTAATAAATCATATGGCAAAAGTTATTTAATTTTTTCCTATTTAAGTTATGTTTTATACACACATTTTCTTATAAAAATAAAAAAAATGTGTAAACTTTCTTGACTTTTGTGTGTAATTAAAGTATCATTTTTAATGAAAGTTGTGTAATAGAAAAGGAGTGTATATGAAAAAAGAAATTAAAAAGAAAAAACTCAGAAAAAATATTACTATAGATCCAGACAAGCAAGAATTATTGAAAAAGATGAAGGAACAATCGGATATAAGTGAATCAGAGCTTATAGATGCAGCTCTTGAGCAATTTTTAGGTGAAAAAAAGAATAAGCCTAAAATACTGGCTTTTTTTAATCAAAAAGGTGGAGTTGCAAAAACAACTTCTGTTATAAATATTGCTGCGGGTCTTACAAATGAAAGTAAAAAAATATTAGCTATAGATCTTGATACTCAGGGAAATTTAACAAAAGGACTTGGTGTATATGGAACAAATGAAAACAAAACAGTTTATGAATTATTAAAGGGAGAAACAGACTATAAAGATTGTATAATAGAAACTAAAGGTATTGATTTAATTCCTGCAACCCTCTCTTTGGCAGGTTTTGAGTATTTAGACGTACCTGGTAAGGAATTTTTATTAAAAAATCGTATGCAAAATTTAGAAGGTTATGATTATGTATTAATAGATTGTGGTCCTAATCTAACAAAATTAACTTTAAATGCACTTACTTGGTCAAATAGAGTATATGTGCCAATACAAACAGAGTATTATGCAATGGAGGGAGTAGCTCAATTACTTCAAACTATTGAAATGGCTAAAACTAGATTACTTAATAGTGATTTGGAATTGAAAGGTGTCTTCTGTACTATGTATGATAGTCGAAGAAATTTAGATAAAGAGGTAGAAGCAAAAATTAAAGAACATTTTGGTAATTTAGTTCTTAATACAAAAATTAGAGAAAATGTTAAATTGGCTGAAGCACCAGCAAGAGGATTGACTATTTTTGAACATGATAATAAATCAAATGGTGCAAAAGATTATACAAAACTAGTTAAAGAGATTATAGAAAGGGAGGAAATATAATGGCTAAAGAAATAATATCACATAATCCCTTTGATGATTTACCTGATTATAGAAAGATAGAAAAAAAAGAACAAGAATATATAATGAATATAAAAGATGCTAAAATTATTAATATGTCTGAAGAAGTTTTAAATAATATAGATTTTAAAGATAAAACTTTTATTAATAGACAAATTGAAAATCTTGATACAAATGAAGGTATTGAGGAGTTAACAGAGAGTATATATTATGCTGGATTGATAAATCCTATATATTTGCAAAAGAAAGAAAATGGTTTATTTAGAATATTAAGTGGTTATAGAAGAAGCTTGGCAGTTAAAAATGGATTTGCTAATTATGAGGGATATAGTATAGAAGGACAATGTATATTGGTACCTGAAGATGCTGATAGATATGAATTAGAACTTATTTCTTTACATGAGAATATATATAGAGAAGAGTTGAAGCTTATAGAATTAGCTTATAAGATTAATAAAGATGCAAAAGAATTTGGAAAGACTTTTGAAGAATTAAGTGAAGATTATGGTATGAGTACTAGGCAGTTAAAGAGAATTAAGGGTGCTTTAAAATATGATGTTGAATTAAAAGAAATTTTAGATGAAATAGGTATAAAAAAAGCTGAATTATTAAATAGAGTAATTAATTTCCTAAGAGATAAAAAAACAGTAAAAGAGATACTGTCTTTACATAAAGGTAAAACAGCAACGGAATTAGAAGATTTAATTAAAGGATTAAAATCACAAGTAGTAAAAGAGAAGGTAGATATTAAAAGAGACAAGAAGAAAACAGTAATTAAAATTAATAAAAGTCTGTCTGATGAGGAGTATAAAGAACTGTTAAATTTGTTAAATAAATTTAGATAATGAAATCCACGTTCAAAATGTGGATTTTTTTATTTTGTTACATTCCTTGTATATAAAGGGATTTTTTTTAAAATTCCGTTTTTTAAAGGAAATTTTATTATTAAAAACTGGAAAAAAATCAATAGATATTATATACTATTAAAGAAGTAAGAGACAAAAAAGAGGTGAAAAAAATGTATAAAAATAATAGTTTAGCAATTAAAGCAAAAAATGGTTGTCAAGAATCTAAAGATTTATTGTTGAAGGAAAATATGAATATGATATACAAAGTTGCAAATATCTATAGTAAAGATAAAGATGATTTCAGTGATTTAGTTCAAGAGGGTATTTTGGGTTTTTTGATTTCATTATTTAAATGGGAAGATAGAAAGAGTTCAGATTTTACTACATATGCTTATTATTGGGTTAAATTTAAAATAGCTGATAGTATCTTGAAGAATAAGGGAATTAAGCTATTTAAAGAGAAAAGACAGAAGAAAAGTTTAAAAATAATTTTTGAAATTGAAGAAAAAATAGATAAAGAGATAATACCGTACTTTAATGAGGAAAGTTTTGAGATGTATAATTATGAAAAAAGAAAAAAAATTATAAATTGTTTATACCAATTAAGTTCTAATGAAAGAACAATAATATGTTATAGGTTTGGTTTTGGAAGTGAAAAGAAATCCTTGAAAGAATTAAGTTTTATATTGAAAATCAGTATGAGTAATATATCTAAAGTTGAAAAAAAAGCTTTAAATAAAATGAAAAGTTATTTTAATGAGGAGGGTATTTATGTTATGTCCCAATTGTAATGAAAAAACTAAAGTTTATGGAAATAAAAAAGGTGAAAATTTGAAATACAGAAAGTGTCCAAGTTGTGGACTAAAAATTATTACTATTTATACAGAAAAAATTTTAAAGATAAAAAGGTAATAATTAAAAGAAATAAAACTAAGGAATTTATTATATAGAATTTTGAATTAATTCAGTATAAAATGAAAAACTTCTTTATGAATTAAATTAATTTTATAAATTTAGAATATATTTAATTAAATCAAAAAAATTAAAATAATTTAAATAATAAAACTTATATTTTATAATAATTTTATTCGATATTTTACATGATGAATTATTTGCTTATCAATAAAAATCTACAGTTAAAATTTTTATTTATAAATTTTGTATTTAATATATATTTTTATTTTTACAACATATCCTTTTGGAATTAAAGAAAATTTGAATTTAATATATAAATTTTAATAAAGTGCCACCGTGGCACTTTTTGTATTTAATTTCTGTTAAAGATAGAAGAAACAGAATCAAAATTATTTCTAAATATATTTATTAAGGTAAAAATCTATATTTAGATAATTAATGATAAATTTGGAAAAAAAATCAAAATAGGTTCTTTAATGTAAGTGTGGGGAAGAGGTGAGAGAATGAAAGTTAGATTGTATAGGTATAGTAGGGAAAAAATGAGCACACTAGGTATACTAAAAATTGAAGGAAGATTGGTTTCATACACTTTAGAAAACACTAGATATCTAATACCAAAGGGTAAATATGAAATTAAATATAGAAAAGTAGGGGGATTTCATAATAGATATAAGAAGAAATTTAAAGATATGCATAAGGGTATGTTAGAACTTCAAAATATAAAAGGGAGAAAATGGATACTTATACATTGTGGAAATACGGCTAATGATAGTAAAGGGTGTATATTATTAGGGTCAAAATCAAATATCAATACAGAAAAAAAAGGGTTTATAGAAGAATCTACTATGAATTATAAAGAAGTATATCCTCTAATAAGAGATAAACTAGAAATAGGTGATAAGGTAGAGATTATTATTGAGAATATATAAGTAGGTGAGAGAGTGAATGAAATAGAAAAAGAATTCCTTAGTTTTAAGGGAGAGATTAAATTAAATAGGAACAATTTAGAAAAATTGGAAGAAAAAGTAGAAGAATTGGGAAAAGAAATAAAAGAATCTAGAGAAATGACTGTTATTGTAGAAGCAGATTTAAAAAATTTGAAGGATAGTTTAAAAGCAGTTAACTCATTATTATATAGTGTTTTATCAGGGATATTATTATTGATATTAAGTCAGTTTTTTCAATTATTAAGCAAATAAGGAGAGAAGAATGGAGAGTTTGATAAAATATTTGTGGCTTCTACCTATACCAATATGCCTAATTCTATGTGGATATTGGTGGTATAGGGGAGAAAAGGAAAAAGTTAAAAAGTTAATTGTAGAGATGATACTTAGTTCTGAAGAAGACTATGCTGAATTATCTGGAAGGGAGAAGTTTGATAAGGTACTCAGTGCTATATATGCACTTATACCAAAGCACTCAAAAATATTCTTTACAGTTGCACAATTATCTAAATATATTGAAATAGAGTATAAAAAACTAAAATCTTTTTTAGAAGGAAGAACTTTAGTAGAGGAAAAAATGAAAAAAATTGCACTTTCTTCAGTAAATGAAACTATAAAAAAAGCAATATCACTTGATTATAATGGTAATAAAAATCTAGTGAGCAATGCACAGTTAGAAAAAATTAATGAAGAGGTAGATATTATCTATAGCAAGGTAAATAATAATACTAATTTTCAGATAAAAGAGAGTTAATGGTAGAAATGAGATTTTAAAAAAAATATAGGAGAAAACCATGTTAAATTTATATAAATTAGAAGGTATATTTGTTGATAGATTAAAGCCTCTTTTTCCTTCAATGAAGATTAGAAGGGAAAAGGATTTAATTATAGAGCAGACTACAACAAAACCATATTTATCTATAGAAGTGAAAAGATTAAATTTGGGACTTAGAGAGGATAGAAAGATTAATTCTGAAGTTGAAATAATACAGAAAAGAATATATACTCCTATGCTTGAATTAAGTTTAAAACTATATAGTAAAAATAAGATAGATATTAATTCTTTCTTTGAGATTGAAGATTTTTTTAAGTGGAATGAAAATATCGAAGAAGTATTAGAAAAAAATGGATATGTTGGTAGTTTGAGAAATTTAACTTATGAGGATAGGGCTGGTTCAGTGGAACCACTCTATACCTTAAAAGTATTATTAGAAGTAGAAGATGTACTAAGTAGAAATTATGAAATTATTGAAAAAGTAAATACTACTTTAGACATTTCTGATACAAAAGAAAATATAGAAGTATAAGGAGAGTGAAGGAATGGCGGAAACAATTAAAATTACTATGGAAGACAGAACAAAACCAGTAAGTCAAAAAGGGCTAAAAAAAATAGCTATATTTGATCCAACGAAAGAAATACCTTATCAAGAAATATATCCTAGTACAAGTTTGGATGAGTATAAAAATATACTTACAACTGATTTGGTCTTTGAAATGTTAGGAAAAATTTGGGAGCAGACACCTCAAGGGGTAGTTGTTTTTGGAAGAGATTGTGGTGCAGAAGATGTAAAAGTAGCTTTAGATGAGAATATAGGAGATTACTATTTTGTCTTAACTTCAACTAGAGATAATAAGATAGCAACGGAAATTGCTAAATGGGCAGGTGAAAAAGAAAGAATATTTATCTATCAACCAGCTATTACCTCTGATATAGCTAATATAGTATCATTGTCAAAAGAATGGTCTACAGATAATGCAGCAATATATGCACATAGGGGTTACAAGAGAGAAGAGGAAGCAGTAGAACAAGATGTTTTCTTAGATGCAGCAATATGTGGGAAAATAGCTCCTAAAGATGAAGGAAGCGTTACATGGGCATTACAAGAATTAAATGGAGTAGGTGTAAATGAATATTTATCATCTGATGAGGGAACACTGGCTAAAGCAAATGTCAATTATTATGAAGAAGAGTTAGGTAGAAATATAACTAAAGGTGGAAAAACAACTAGTGGATCTTACATAGATATTACTAGAGCAAAAGCTTGGTTAAAACACAGAATTAAGGAAGAGTTATTTATGTTACTTGTAAATAATGATAAAGTGCCTTATACAGATGAAGGTATATACATGGTTAAAACAGCAATTGATAAAGTATTGCAGTTTGGTATTTCAAAAGGAATATTACAAGCAACAGATGGTGGAAAAAAAGAAACTAAGTGTAGAGTACCACTTTACAAGGATATACTTTCTAATACTGTAGCTTCAAGAAGATTAGAGGGAGTAGAAGTAATAGCAATACTAGCTGGAGCAATAGAAGTTGTAAATCTAAATATCATATTAACATTATAAGGAGTAGAAGATGGCAAAAAGATATAGTTTTGAAAATGTAAAAGTAAATATTGGAGGAGTACCAGTAGTAGGGTTTACTGAAGGTGATGACGTTGTAACAATTGAATACTTAGGTGAAGGTATAACTACTAGTGTAGGAGCTGATGGTAATGTAACTTTTAATGAATCGTGTGATAAAACATGCCAATTAACTATTAAGTTACAAGGAAATAGTATGACTAACACAGAACTACAAAAATTTTTTGACAAAGCAGAAGAGTTCACTGTTGGTATAGTAAATACAAGTGAAGGTAATGAAACTGATGAAACTACTATAAGTGAAGCAAGAGTAACTAAAGTACCTAATAAATCATTTGGTGCAAATATAGGAACTAGAGAATGGGTAATTGTAGGTAAAGGTAGTAAAGAAATAATAGGAATTCAATAGATAAGGAGTAGATATGACTAATAAAAAAATCAAAAAATTAAACTTGGGAGATATTGAACTAACATTAATAAAACCAAATAATAGGTGGTTGTTCCAACTTGTAGATAGTTGCACAAAAAAGGATGGAAGTATAGATACTCTTAAATATGTAAAAGCTATACTTGAGAATACACCTGAAAGACCTGAATTAGAAGCTTTTAGAGAGTATGATAAAGATTTTAGTATAATTTTGGATAATGGAAGAGAGATAAAATTTAAAGGTTTAACTTTGGAAGAATTATTAAAAATGCAAGGTAATATAAATGGAAATAATGGAAGGATATCATCTGAAAAGATGATAGACAAGATTCTTGCTTTTTCAGTAGACAATTTAGATATAGATAAAGATTTTGATAGTTTTAAAGAGTTAGAAGAATTAGTTACATTATTTGGAAAACATACTAAACTTGAAAAGATAGAGAGGTTAATAGAGGAATATAGAACATTTCGTTAGTGCTAAGTATCCTATTGATATTTATAGTATATATCCTGATATTGAAAGATATAAGGGAGATATAGAAGGAGTTAAATTAATTTCTTATATAGTAAAAAAGGAATATGGAACTATTAATGAAGTAGACAGGATGGATATAGACCAACTTTATGAAGCATATGCAGCATTGTTAATTATAGATAAAGAAGTTAATAGAACTTAATTGAG
>CAZFBB010000052.1:0-9795 GCA_964517235.1 uncultured Fusobacteriaceae bacterium | reverse complement strand
AAGCATATGCAGCATTGTTAATTATAGATAAAGAAGTTAATAGAACTTAATTGAGTTTTTTTTAGTCAATAGGCATAGGTACGCTATGCCTATATCTACAAAAGGTGGAGAGATGAAGGGATTAAATATAGAAATATTTGATAGTATCAATAACATCTTGGATTCTATGGGAGATAAGTTTAACCAATTAAATATAGAAACCAAAGATATGTATAAAGGTATAGACATAGTAGAAAATAATCTGAAAAATAGTCTAAATGTCTTGGAAAGTGAATACCCATTACCATTAGAAGTAGACATAAAAACTAATCTTGAAAAGGGGATAAACGTTGTTGAAGGTGAGATAGATAAGATTAACGATACCATTATGAATGGAATAGAGAAAGAGCTTAATAATATTGCAGATGGGATAATTAATCCTATGGTGAAAGAATTAAAAACAGTAGGAAACACTTTTATAGACCCATTTAAAGATATGATGAATGGTGGTATAGAAAACTTTACGGGAGAATTAAATAAAAGAATAGATACTATGTCTTCAGAGATAAATAAAGGCATAGATATAGTAGAAAATAGTCTAAAAAATAGTT
Organism: uncultured Fusobacteriaceae bacterium; assembly: GCA_964517235.1. Lineage (GTDB taxonomy): Bacteria > Fusobacteriota > Fusobacteriia > Fusobacteriales > Fusobacteriaceae > CAZFBB01. The sequence continues at coordinate 9,205 of CAZFBB010000052.1, read as the reverse complement.
TAAATGTTTTTGATAGTGAATACCTGTTACCATTAGAAGTAAACATAAAATCTAATCTTGAAAAGGGACTAAACATTGTTGAAGGTGAGATAGATAGGATTAATAATACCATTATGAATGGAATAGAGAAAGAGTTTAATAATATTGCAGATGGAATAATTGCTCCTATGGTAAAAGAGTTAAAAGTAGTAGGAGATACTTTGACAAAGCCCCTTGAAAACATGATGAATAATGGTATAGAAAAATTTACAGGAAAATTAAATAAAAGAATAGATGCTATTTCTTCAGATGTATTTGGATCTGCTGAAGGTAAGATAAATGAAATAGGTCAGAACCTTTTTGGAGATTTTGGAGGAGATATAGGTAGTAAAGTAATAGGTCCACTAGCAGAGGGATTTAAAGGTATGAAAGACGAGTTTATGGGCAAGTTTGAAGATCAATTAAAGGGGCTAGGAGAAAAAGCATTAAAGCCTATAAGGGATAAGATGAATGATATAGGTGGAAAAGTAGCAAAAAAAGTAGGAGATGTTTTTGGTAATGTACAAGATAAAGTTTTATCCAAATCAAAAGTAATGTTAGAAGGTATGAAATCAAAGGTAATGGGTCCACTGAGAAAATCAGTAGAAGGATTTAATACTAAAATATTGGGTCCTCTTAGAGGAAAGATACAAACATTAGGAACTAAAGCAATAGAAAAACTTAGTGGTTATATGCAAGGATTAGTACCAGTATTAAGTGGTTTTGCCAAAGCTACTATGGGTTTAATGACAAACCCTATATTTCTTATTGCTGCTGGGGTAACAATACTTGCTTTGGCCATATATGATTTATGGAAAGGTTTTAATGGTGGAAAGAGTTATTTAATGCCATTAATAGATAAATTCTTAAAATTAATAGGAGTTAATAAAAACTTTGTTGAAATAATTAATATAGTTAAAGAAAGCTTTAGTAAATTGTTTAATGGAATGAAACCACTAATAGACAAAGTTGTAGCTTGTGTATTAAATGTAAAAGATTTGATTGTGGGAATATTTACATTAGATAAAGATAAGGTAACTAAATCATTTAGGCAAGTTATTGGGAGTATAGTCAACATAAAAGATGAAATATTTGCTTTGTTTGATAAATTTGGTGAGTTTATCGGGAGTAAATTTGGAGAATCAGCAAAAAATATAGTGGATTCAATTAAAGGAATTATAGAAGGGGTTATTGAATACTTTATTTCTTTAAAAGATTTTTTTATTGGTATTTTTACATTTGATAAGAGGTTAATTTCTCAAGGGTTAGATGGAATTTTAGATAGTTTTAAATTAATTATTGAACAAGTAAAAGATTTATTTGTTAACTTTAAAAATATAATAATGGAGAAATTTGGTCATATGTTAGAACCTATACTTGAACCATTTAAAAACATATTTTTATATATAGAAGATAAATTAAGTCAACTAACTGATTTATTTGATAAAGTATCTAGAATTAAAGAAAACTTTTCACTAACAAAAGGAATAGATAGTGTAAAAAACTTTTTTGGAATTGGGAGAAAAAATGATGAATTAGAAACAAATAAAGTAACTATACCAAGTAGTAAAAAAGAGAATAATATTAATATTGCAGGAATAGAAATGCCTATAAACTTGCCTGCTGGATTTAGTGGAGATGAAGGTGAGTTTAGAGAAAAAGCAGCAAAAGTTATGGAAGAACTATGGTCCAATATGATAAGTAGAAGTTATACACAAATGGTAGGTGAGTAGATGGCTAGATGTAAATTAGGAAATTTAGAATTTGAAGTAGTAGTAGATACGCAAATATCATATAAAAATTCAGTTTCAAGAAGAAGAGTAGAAAAAGGTTATGAGTTAACAGATCACATAAAACAGATGCCACTTACCTTAAGTATTAGTGTTAAATCAAATAATAAAAATTGGCTTACTGAGAGAAATGAATTAATTAGAATGAGAAATAGCAAAAGTTTATTTAACTTTTATGATTTGAAGAGTAATAAAACTTATGAAAATTTAGTGATTAGCTCTATTTCTTTTACCGAGTCAGTAAGTCAATTTAAAGGATTTAGTGCAAGTCTGACTCTAGAACAGGTAAGAGTAGGTCAAGTGAGAGAAGTTGATAATATAGGTGATGAGAGCATAAGGCAGAGGTAGAAGATGAAGAGATTAATGTTTGATAAAAATCTAGTAGTAAGAAGTAGTTCAGTAATAGAAGAGGAGTTATTTGGAAGAAAGTTAAGATTAGAATTATATCAAAATCACAGGGATAAAAGACTATATATAAATATAGCTAGTGTTAATGAGGAAAGCATATTAAATGGTAAAAGAGTAGTAAGAGATAGGGACATATTAGAGGGGTTAGTAGATGAGAGATTGCCACAGGGTTTAAAGATAAAGTGTATTTGTACAAATGATAATACCTTAGAAGAACCAAATGGAGAAAATATAATGAAAGAGTTTTATTTAATATGTGAGGTATAAGATGGCATATGAATTATTTAATCAAAAAAGACAAGTAATCATAGGTGGGAAAATATTTGATTATGAAGAGCTAGATATATACTTTGAAATAGATTTTAGTAATAAACCAGATAGTAATGTAGGAACTATTAAGGTTTATAACCTTAAGCAAGATACTATTAGAAAAATAAAGAAGGGTTCTGAAGTTGAAGTTATTGGTGGTTATGGAGATAACTTTGGAACTTTATTTAAAGGTGTTATTGATAAATACAATACAGAAGTGGATAGTGCAGACAAATTAACAACAATACATATAAGTAATAATGGTTTTAGTTGGAAAAAGAAGAAGATAAATAGAAGCTGGCCACCAGGAACTATTAGTTCAACAATAGCTAAAGAGTTAATTGAAGCAAGCGACTTTAAATTAGGTAAATTAGATTTGGTTAATGATGTTGAATATAAAAAAGGAAAAACATTTATATGTGAGATAAAAAAAGCACTGGAAGAAATAGCAAAAGATACAAAGACTAAACTGTTTAATACTTCTACTTTCATATATCTCCTACCTTATAAAAGCAATATTAATAGATTGGTATTACTAGATTCAGACAGTGGGCTTATATCTATAGAAAAGAAAGATGATAATAGATACAGCATAGAGTGTTTTTTAAGATATGAAATAGAAGAAGATTGTAAAGTAAAAATAAAAGGAAGCAAATATGATGGAATATACCTAGTTGAAAAGGGAAAACATATAGGTGGAGAAGCTAGTAATTTTGTTACAAAATTGGAGGTAATAAGGTGTGAATGAATTTAATAAACTAATTAAAGATTATGTAAAAACAGAAGTAGATAGTATTAATACTTTGTTGCCAGCTAAGATAAAGAGGTACTACCCTTCTGAAATGAGAGCAGATATAGTATTACTTAATAAGGTAGAAGTAAATGGAAATATATCTGAACAGAGTTGTATTTATAGTTGTCCAGTTATGTTACCAAAAGTTGCTGGATTTTTCATTGGCATGCCTTATAAAGAGGGAGATGTTGTTATGGTTGCTTTTAGTCAAGTAGCTTTAGATGATTTGCTTAATAGTGGAGAAGCAGAGGAAACTAAGCAAAACAGAAGATTTTCACTTGATGATGGAGTAGTTTTAGGTGGAGTACAGATAGAGTCTAAAGGAACATTGGCAAATGCAAGCGACGAGGATATAGTTATGGAAAATATAGATACTGGAACTATTATCAAAGTAAAAGCAAATGGAGACATAGAGATAAATGGAAGTAAAAATATAGCAGTATCTAATGAGGAATCTATAAATATAACTACAAAGGACTGTAAAGTAGAAGCAGGTAATGATGTTTATATTAAAGGGAAAAATATAGATGTAGAAGGAACTAATATAACTCTTAAAGGAACGGTTAAATTAGATAAATTTAATAAAGCAGAAGGATTTTGTTCAACACCAAATTGCTTATTTACAGGAGCACCTCATACTACAGGAGAATTTAAGGGGTAGGTGATTTTATGTTAATAAGTATGAAAAGTTTAAATGGAAAAAACATGGCGAAAAAAATTTTAGACCAGATGGGTGAAAAAATTGATGAAAGAGATAAAGCCATTGAAGCTATGATAGGAGCAATTAATAGTTATTTAACTGAAAATGTAGTGTATTTTGCTAAAAGTAAAGTAAATCAAATGGAACATAAATATAAAGTTCTCGTAAACATTAACCTCAAATTCATATTAGAGAAAACTAAATTTAAAAAAGGAGATACACCGAAAATTACTTTTAAACGGCTAGGAAAAGCTATAGAAGAAGAAATAAATAAAACACCATTATTAAGTATAGATTCAAAAGGAGTGGGAACTTTAAAAGAACTAAATTATATGAAGAGCACTATTAACCTAGGTTTATCTGGTGTTTCAGATAGAAAAATTGCCATTGAAAAATTAGCAACAGATATATGTAAAGGTATATCTGCTCTTCCTTCGATTATAGAAATGGGTATTTTTATTTCTAGTGCTCAACAACAAGATTCATGTAAATTTGAAAGTTAAGGAGGGGTAAATGCAAAGTTGGGATTTTAGTAAAGGAGATATATCCTTTGATAAAAGTGGTTATCTTCAAATGGTAGATGATGGAGAGGAATTACTACAAAATATAAAAATAGAATTAGAAACAAATTTGGGAGAATGGAAACTAAATACCTATTTTGGTATGCCTTGGTTAAGGGGAAATGAATCTATTCTTGGTAGAAGGCAAGGTAAAGAAATAGAAAAAAAGATAATACAAGAAGTAACAAAAGTACTAGAAAAAAGAGAAGAACTTAGAGAAATAAGAGCTATAGAAGCAACTTTGGAAAAGAGAAAAATTAACATAGCAATAACTATTTTATCAATATATGGAATAGGAGAGCTAAAGGTAGAAGTAGGTGAAGATAGATGATATACGGATTGACACAAAGTGGATTCAGAACAAAATTGTATGAAGACATATTTGATGAAATGAAGGAAGAATTTTTAAAAGACTTTCCTAGTGCAAATACTAGAGATGATAATCCAGCTATAATTTTTTTAAAAGTAACAGCAATGCAAGCAGCTAGACTTTGGGAATCATTAGAAAGTGTATATAACTCAAAATATGTTTCTACTGCAACAGGTGTTTCGTTAGATTTTTTATGTAAAACAATTGGTATTAGTAGAAGGGGAAAAACAAATGCAACAGGAAAGGTAAAAGTAAGGAATATTTCAAGTGAAACAATAGAATTGCCTAATAAATTAGTATTTGAAAGTGAATATGGAACAAAGTATGAAAGTATCAATTTTACAGGGGTAACTTTGGATAAAGATAATAGGGGTATTTGTGAAGTAGAAGTAAAAAGTATAGGCGAAGGTGAAAAATATAATCTTGAAAAGGGACGTATTAAAAGTTTGTTAGGTTCGGTAGGAAACAAAGTAGAAGTAACTAATCAAGAGGCAATACTAGGTGGGCAAGATATAGAAAGAGATTATGAACTTAGGCAAAGGTACTATGAGTCAGTAAGTAAATCTGGAGGGGCAAATTTAAAAAGTATAGTAGCAGCTGTACAACAAAATACTGGTGCTAAAAAGGTAGTAGGATTAGAAAATGATAAAGATGAAATTGATAAAGAAACTAATCTACCTCCTCATTCAATAGAGATAATAGTAAGTGGAGGAGATTCTAAAGAAATAGCTGAAACTATATATAAGAAAAAATCAGCTGGAGTAAGAACTTGTGGATTTATAGAAACTATCAGTGGAAGTAAAGTAGTATTAGAACCTGCAGAACCTATTATAATTGATGGAAATGAAGTTAGATTTACAAGAGCAACATCATCGGAGCTTCTTATTGCAATTACACTTGATGTAGATAAAGACAAATTTTTTAGTGATTATGAAAAAGTCATAAAGAAAAACCTTCAAAACTATATTAATAGTATTGAAATGGGAGGAATAATAAATGCTAATCAAATGTCAGCCCAATTATATATTGGTACAGAGGGAATACTAAAATCTGATTTGAAGTTTGGTTTTGGAAAGGCTGATAATAATGAAGATATTAAATTAGGTTTAAGAAGCCTTCCAATTATTAAGGAAAATTCTATTAAAATTGAATTTAAATTAGGGATAGGTGGATAGCATGTATAAGAATCTCTTATTAGAGACAGAAAAGTTATTTGAAGTGCTACCACAAAGCTTAAGAGGAAAAAAACCTAATGAAGCAAATGGAGTAAAAAAACTTTTAAAAATTGCCAATAAACAATTTTATGAAATATATAAAAATATTGAAGCTGTGCAAATAATAGATGATGATATTAGCATTGGTGAAATGTATTTAAATCATCTTTCAGAACATGATTTAAAAAGATTAGCTGATAATTATGGAATAGTTAGAGGAGAGTATGATAAAGAAAGATTCAAAAGGTATATAGTAGCTAAAGTAAATTCATTTTTAAATACTGGAAATACAGAAAGTATAAAGGAATTATTAGGTATAGTGTTTAATGAAAATAAAGAGGCATTTAGGGTAGAGGATTATACTCAGGGTGTTTTTAAAGTATCTATACCTAGTAGTGTTAATGGTAGAGAAGCTGTTGAGAATATAGAAATGTGTAAAGCTGCAGGTATAGGCTTTGTACTTACTAGTTATTCAAGGGGAATTATTGAACTTATTATAAATAAACTTGAAGGAGATAGACCACTTAAGTCTATAAGAAAAAAAGATCAAAATATGTACTTTGCGAGAGAAGCTGACTATATGGAAGATGGAGTAATTGTGAAAGGTAAAAGAATAAATGATGGAATGGTGGCAAGTACATATACATCTAGGAATCAATTGATAGTGGGTACAAGAGTAGAAGGGATGAGTGAAAAAATCTTATGGAACAGATAAGTTATGTAATTAAAACAAATATTCATAGAGAGATACTAGCAAAAGCTCTTAAGGGAGATAGGGTACTACCTAAATATGCCTATTTTAGAATAGGAACTGGTGGATTGGCAGATGATGGAAATCCAATAAGGCATAATGGGAGTGTTACTTCATTGACTAAAGGGATAAAAGAAAAAAATAGTACATTAGAAAAAAATTATAATTTTTCCAATATTAAGGGGAGTAAGCCTTATGAATATATTTATAAATTGAAATTAGATACTACAGCACAAGTTCCAAATGAAAGAAAAAAAGATACAGATTTAATTGGAAAAAGTATAACGGAGTTAGGGTTGTATGATGCAGAAGATAATTTATGTTATTTAGAAACATTTAAAGGTTATGGACCACTACAACCAGAACATATATACGAATTTGAAATGAGAATATTAGTAAACTAAGGAGGTTCAATTGTGTCTTTAAATAGTAAAAAAGATAAAATTTTTGCAGAAGAAGAACCGTGGTTAGAAGATATTCCAGCTGTAGTTGATGGAGAAACCTCTATGGTACAAGGATATAACAAAATATTTCAAAGTTTATTTAATAGAATTAAAAATATAAGAAGTATTTTTTTAAATAGAAAAATATTAACGGGTAATGGATTGAATGGTGGTGGGAATTTATCAACTGATAGAGAATTATCAGTGACTGCAAAAGATTCAAGTATAGTTGTGGAATCAAATGGAATTTCTGTTAATAAAACTGATTTATTAAATATATCTAATAGTGAAGTTTTGGCTAGTTCAAAAGCAGTAAAAAGTGTAAATGATAAATTAGAATCACATAATATAAGAAGAGATAATCCCCATAGGGTGACAAAAGAACAAATAGGATTAGGAAATGTTAATAATTGGGGAGCAACTAGTTCAGTTACTGATGAATCAAATATTAAGTTTGCTACAGCATCTGCAGTTAAAAAAGCATTTGATGAAGCAGTTATGGCAAGGCAGAATAAATTTGGATCTTTTATAGATATAACTATAGAAGGTGATAAAAATACCTATTATCCAGTTCAGATATATGGTGGAGGACACTATGGTTTTCATGAATACTCTATATCAAGAGGATATTCGTGGAAAGCTCCTCACGATTGGAATACGAGTACTCATAAGGGAGGGTTAACATTAACATTTAGATGGTCTGGCGACATTAGATGGGGAGGTAATCATAGAGCTTATAGAGTGATAGAATTTCATGAAAGCTATTCTACCATGGTTGCAGGAATGTCCTTATCAGTTGATGGAATGATAGTGTGGCTTAGAGGAGGAGGAACACTATATAGATTACATTTGCCAAGTGGAATAAAAAATATAGTGAAAGTCAATTATAATGACCTAGTTACTAGAGATGGGTGGATATATTCTCCAAGAAAAGATACTTCAAGGGTTGTTAATGAAATATTTCATAGATGGCCTATTAGAAATAATGGAGAAGTATTTGTCAATAATAAGAGAGTTACAGGTCGCTTTCTTCTTTAAATATCCTTATTTTTGTAATTAAGTAGAGAAAATGATAACTGGAAAGATGTTGTTAATATGCTAGAATATCTATTTTAATATGTAGGATTTAAACATAAAATTTTTTTAAATTAAGTATAAATATAAGAGATGAAAGTAATGTTAAAGTATATGTATGATTTTAGTGTGAGAACACTTAGTAAATTAAGGAGAAAAGAGAATGGGAATAATTAAAGATACATTTGATAGAGCGAGGATATATAGAGATAAAATTATGAGAGAACTAGATATAGGAAATAGATTTGAAACTCTTGAAGAAGCAAGTAGCAAGGGGATTGAAGCTTTAGAAAGTTTAAGTGAAAGCAATAAAGTTGATATTTTAAAATTAATAGAAAATACAAAAGATTTAAAAATAGATATGTCTATTAAACATGAACCATTGCCAAGAACAATAAGTTGCTTAACACAGTATTCCTCATCTAATCCTGATAAAGCTCCTATAATTGCAGGATCTCAACATTTTTTATTACAATTATCAACTGGAGCAGGAGGCTATTGTTCACAAATAGCTTTATCTTATGGAAATGATAAAATAGCAATTAGATTTATTAGTGGGATAAATGCAACTCCTTCAAGTTGGAGAGTTATTTGATTTTAGGAGGGGTATATGGAAGAAAAAGGAAATTATAATTCAAATAAGACAAAGTTAATTGCAAAAGATATTTGGAGTGAAGAGATACCAGCAGTTGTTGAAAAAAAAACTACTTTGGTTTGTGGGCTTAATGGAATATTCCAAAGTTTATTTAATAGAGTAAAAGCAGTTAATATTCGA
>CAZFBB010000051.1:0-18448 GCA_964517235.1 uncultured Fusobacteriaceae bacterium | reverse complement strand
TAATAATTCCTTATATCTCTTATTACTTCTACTTCTTATTTCTTCCATTTAGATTAGGGGCAACTCTCCAAGATCTGTTCCTCCTAAAAGATGAAAATGAAGATGTTTTACTTCTTGTCTAGCATCTTTACCAGTATTAGAAATAATTCTATACCCAGTATCTTTAACTCCTTCAATTTCGGCAACTTTACTTATTGCTAGCAAAATTTCACCGTAGAGGCTTTTATCTTTTTCTATTAAAAAATTTAAGTCTTGAATTTCCTTTTTAGGAACTATTAAAATATGTACGGGAGCTAAAGGGTTTATATCTCTAAAGGCTATTACATTATCTGTTTCATACACAATAGAAGCGGGAATTTTTCTTTCTATAATGCTACTAAATATACTCATTTTTTTACCTCTCTATTTTTTTTATTCTAGTTAGATGTCTACCACCTTCAAATTCTGTATTTAAAAATGCGTCAACAATTTCTAAAGATAAAACATCTCCTAAAACTCTACCACCTAAAGCTAATATATTAGCATCATTATGACCCCTAGATAATTTTGCTGTTGTTGTATTGTGGCATAAAGCACATCTTATTCCAGGAACCTTATTGGCTGCAATTGATATTCCAATTCCCGTTCCACAAATTACTATTCCAAAATCACCTTCTTTATTCATTATAGATTCTCCAACTATTTTTCCATACTCTGGATAATCAACACTATCCAATTTATATGTTCCTTTATCTATAACTAAATTTTTTTTATCTTCTAGGTGTTTTTTTATTTTTTCTTTTAATTCAAATCCACCATGATCTGATCCTAATACTATTTTCATTTTTACCTCCTAATTTATTTATCATTATAGCTTATTTATCAATAATTATCAATGTATTATTGAGTTTAAGAAAATTATAAGTTACAATTTATTAAGGAGGTTTTATGAAAAAGATAATTTTTATAATATTATTACTTTTACCATCTACTACTTCCAATTATTTCAAATGGGAACCTACTACAAGTTTATTTAAAAAAAATTTGAAAATTGGAGATATAATAATTAGAAAAAAAGGCAGTAAACCTATTGAATGGTTTGGACATGTAGCTATATTAGGTGATAATAATAACATAATTGAATTTCCAAATTATAAAAGTGGGTATAATTATGTAAGCTTAGATAGTTGGGTAGAAAATTCAAGAGATATAATTTTATTAAGATATAATTCAGACATAGAAAATAAAAAAATATTAAAAGAAATCTATAAACACCAAGAAAAAAAATATGGAGTTTTACACAAAAAAGAGAGCAGTGAAAAGTTTTATTGCTCTCAGTTCATTTGGTATATATATTTTGAAAGTTTAAATGTAGACTTATTAGATAGAAACTATAATGTAATTCTTCCTTATGATTTTTTGTACAGTAACAAATTGAAGCAAATTTAATTATTTACTTTTATAAAATAAAATTTTGTCACTAAAATAGTTTATTTCTTCTTTAGAGTTTATAATTAATGAATATATTTTAAAATCCAAAGATTTTTTAGCACTTTCTACCCAAGAAATAAATGATTGAGGAACTTTTGCAAGTCCATCTGTAATAAACATCAAATCAGAATTAGGAAATTTTTCAGATTTAATAAGTTCAATACTACGTTTAATTGGAGTAATAAAATCAGTCCCTCCAAAAAATTTCTTACGTAAAAATTTCAGTGCATAATATAAACCATTCTCACTATTTGTTAAATGAAATTCTTCAATTTCTCCTTCACTTCCAAAATTAATTAAATAAACTTCTCTATTTTCTTTGTATGCCTTTTTTAACATATAAAGGGCACTTCCTTTAGCCAATTCTTCAGGCATTCCCTCCATAGAGCTAGAGTTATCTACACACAATATAATTGGCCCTTTTCCATGTTCATTTTTCTTTTTTTTCTTTGCTTCTTCACTAGGTCCTTTCAAATCATAATTCAACAATCTACTTTCAGCGTATTTAATATAAAAGTATTTTTTTAATGTGGGATGATGAAGCAAAGATAATTCAGATGGTAGTAGGTTTTTAATATCATTTCCTAACTTTATTCCCATTACTTCATTAGAATGCGCTCCGAAATATTTCTTTTTATTTTTCTTTTTATTATCCAAAATATCTTTATTTTCTTTTCCTATTTTATCTAATAAATTTTTTATTTCTTCTCTATTTTCAAAAATTTCATTTAATTTTGATATAACAAACATATCTTCTCTAGTAAATTGGGACAAATCCCAACCTACTTGTGAAAACAAACTAACATCATCAAAAATTTCCATAATTCTTTTCATTTTTTCATATTCAATGGTAAATTCTTCTTCTACTTCATTATTAATTTCCTTTATTATATCTTCATCTAAATTAGAAGTATTACTATTAATATTTTGAAGGTTAAATTTATTCTTTTTATTTTCAAATATTATAACATACTTCTCTCTAACTTTTATAAATAAATCTTTTACAAGTTTATTGCAAAGTTTTTCATTATGATAAGAGAACTCTTTAAATACATTTAAAATATTTAAAGTATCATATAGAGAATTATATTTAATATTCATTTCTGCACCATTATAAAGTTCATTCCATTTATCATATGCACTCTCTTCTCTAACTTCTCTATTTTCTGGATAATTTATCCATATTGCCTCTATTAATTCCTTATCCTTAAGAAAAATTTCTTTATCTTTATTCATTACATTGCCTCATTTATTTCATCGATTAATTTTAGATAAGAGTCTAATAACTTTTTATTCTCTAAAACTTTATTATCTATGAGCTCTTCGATATTTTCAAGTTGTTTATAACTTACCCACAAAGCCTCTATACTTTCATTTTTAAGATGATTTTGACGATTTTTAAGATTCTCATAAATTTCTCTTACTAAAACTACTTCATTTTCTAGGTTTCTTTTTATTTCAAATAGTATTTCTTTAAGCTCATGTTTTTTTCTATTATAATGGCTATAATATTCTTTAAATGACTTAATCATAAAAGGTTCTAAAAGACCGTTAACTGTTAGTGGTTCATATCCTTCTAATTCTTTTGTGTGATTTGTTTTTATTTTTATTGGTGAAAATTCATATTTCCAAACAATTTTTTTATCTATAGTTTTTATTCCTGTATCTATATAACCATGATCAAATTTACCTAATTCAGCAAGTATTTTCACATGCTCTCTATGTCCTTTATAAAAAATATAATTCCCCATATTGTCTCTAAGATGGATGTCTCCTCTTTTTTCTTTGGTTGCTTTTCCACTTTCATTTAAGTATAACAAATCTCCATCTCTATCTTTTTTTTGTTCTTCATACAGTTTATTAAAATGACTTTTCCATTTTTCAAATATTTCATTTAAATTAGATTTTTCGAAATTACTAATATCCATTATTTCTTTTACAATAATTTTTGTAACTTCTTCACTATTCTCAGGATTTGTCCAAAAAATATGTTGTAACAACAATAAGTCAAATATTGATATTTGAGTTCTATCACTTGTAAATGAGGCAACTTTTAACAGATTTATTCCTTTTACTAATTTTCTGTCTGAAATACTTTCAGAAGTTCCTAATATATTTTCAATTTCTTCTTTTATTTTTAAAATCTTATTAGCTATTAAATTAGGTAGTTTAATTTTTTCGGACTGTTTAATTATCTCTTTTAAATCTTTTAGAGAGAGTTTATTTTTTACTCTACACCCCTCTTTTTCTAAATAAAATAAATCTTTAGTATTAGAGACATAATCAACTTTTTTCTTTATCAAAAACCTATCATAGAGAGCCTCTAATTCACTTTCCCCCAATGGTAATTCATTAGAAGCACCAATTATGCTTTTAATTTTTGTTTTTTCTCTCTTTGAACCATTATGGTATATTCTTTCATTCATAATAGTTAAAAGTGAATTCAATATGGATGAATTAGCTTTAAAAACTTCATCTAAAAAAACAATATTAGAATCAGTAACATATCCTTCAATATTTCTATGAAATCTATCATTTTCTAATTCTTTTATTGAAATAGGGCCAAAAACTTCTTCTGGTGTAGTAAATTTTGTTAATAGATATTCAAAATAACTACTGTCTTCTATTACTTCACTTAGCCTTCTACTAATCTCACTTTTAGCTGTTCCAGGCGGGCCAATAAGTATTATATTTTCATTTGCTAGTAGACTAAGTAAAACTAATTTTATATGTTCATCTCTTTCTATTAAACCTTTGTTTAAATCATCTAGTATATATTTCAATTTTTCTTTCATATAACTCTCCTTGTTACTTTTTTTTATTTTATCATAAAAATAAATCTTTTAAAAGAAAATATACAAATTTACTCTACTTTAATTGTAAAAATATTTAGAAAAACTAGTTAAAATTTTGGGTTTATAATAGAAAAATTTATCGCTTCACATTTTGGAGAGTAATATTAATTTATTGCTATAACCTTCCATGAATAATAACCAGAAGGAAGTGATTTAATATCTATTTGGAGTTTTAGCACATCCCCTTTTTTTGTACTAGGTAATTTAATAATCTCACTGGTCATTAATATTACTATTTGAAAACATCTTGTAAGTTATATTATTAAAATTGAAGTTTTCATCATCATCAATGGAAGGTATATTAGTAAATTCGAATGAAAATGTTTTGATTCCAAAGGAATTTAAAACTTTTCCTGCTATTGGGTAAAACGTATACATACTATAATTATTGAGTTTCTCTATCTGATTATTATGCATAAATAATCATGCAATTTATTTTACAGAACCTATGGGATTTATTCCTATTACTTTCCAGCAATACTAGCTACCAAATCCAAAGCTATTTTCAAGAAACTCTATTTCAAAATATTTAACAAGATTCTTTTCAGATTTTAAAATTTTTATTATATTAATGTTATTGTAGAATGATTCTCCATTTAAGCCAGTTTAGTACTAGCATAATATTGGCTCTTATAGGAAACTTTGCTTGCTGGACATCTTTTTCTGAATTTTACATAAAAAATTTAGGTAAATATTTTACACGTAATAGAAAATTAACTTTTAAAGAAGTAATTAATATTCTGTTCCTGTTAGGAGAAAAAGTTTTACCTAAAATTTTTGAGAAAATTTTTAATAAATTTAACAACTCGTTAAAATTTTCAAGAAAACATAGAGGTAGGTTATAAATTATTAGTAGTTGACGGTTTTGATATAGCGAAGGTGAAAAAATATATCATAAAAATGTGGAAGCTTTAATCCAAAAGTTCATTTTGCCAGTGGGATATAATAGAAGGGACCTCCGTAAAGTAAATTGTATAAGCTTCTTATATAGGCTAATATAAAAGAGGAAAAATAAAGAAAAAATACAGGTAATGTCAAAGAAAAACAATCTTTGATTACCTGTATTTTAGTCTTTAAATTACTAAGTTAATGATATTAAGTATTTATCTTTTTTTATCGATTAGTTGAACTATGCCAATTACATCTTTTTGTAATTAAGCGTAGGAATAATTAATATATTCAATGTTTTATGATTTGTTCTATAATCATAGAAATTATTATAATTTATATCTAAGAGTCTACATATATCTTCCAATGATTCAAGGTTAATAAATTCTTTTGTTAAAGCTACATAACTTGCAATATTATTTTTGTTTATATTAAAACGAAATTCAGACCATACAAAAAACCTCAAACTATTCTTTATAACGCTACCCCTTAGTATTTCACTTTCGTTTTCTAATTCTTTCTGCATCATCATTAGTTATATTTATATTTTCCTCTAAAAAGATTATCAACATTTTCTTTATTGCTTAATAAATTTCCTATCCTACTAAGTTTTTTAATTAGGTCACTTTTATTATTAATCATTTATATTTTCTTTGTGGATTATCTTTTTCAACTCTAATTATTTCATACTTTCTATTAATAATATATTCTTGATAGCTGTTAGCAACTATTATTTTTCTATAGACAATGTTGTTTACCATATTTTCATTAGTAAATTTAAATGTATTCTTATCATAATAATAAAGTATTTCTACTATATATTCTCCTTTATCAATTAGGTATACTCTATTTGATACTAAGCTTTCACCATCTATTATGACTCTTTCAATATGAATATCATTCCATTTGATTTTAAACTCTGATATTTCTTTATTATTTACTTCTAGATTATTACAAGCCAAATAAAAAATTAGTAGTATAAAAAGAAATATTCTCTTCATAATATCATCTCCTATCTACTAATAATATATTACAAATAATTTCTAAATTTATAAATTAATAAACACATTTCATAGGGGTCTTTTAAGGCTATGATTAAGTTGTATGTAGGTAAACTTTTATTAGATTTTATATCTATTCCATATTTTAATTTTGTATAAGTCCTCAAAAAAGATCTTACCATTCCATATTCTATTATTTTCCCTTGTGAATAAATAAAAACTCTTCTTTTTATTCCTCCAACCTCTATTCCTTTATGACTTAGAACTATAGTCCAATTCGTCCGCGCATAGTTTATTCTATATCTACAAATTATTTCATTGTTTACAAAAAAATTTTCTAGCATAATACCACCCATTTAATTTTACTATAATTTTTTTAAAATTACAACAGATATATAATAACACACTTTAGAAATAATACTTTGAATTTCATCTTAAATTTTGTACAATTAATTAGGAGGATAATATGGAAAGCAAAAAAATAAGAATAGTACTACCCTATAGCATATATGAAAGTTTTGAACAAGATTTAATTGATTTTAACATAAAAAAAAATAGCTTATGTAATTTAATTTTTTCTAAATATAAAGAAGATTATATAGACATGTTAAAGGGATACAAATCCAAACATAACAAAATAGTACAATTTAATCTAAATAAAAAAAATTCATATATTTATTATGATGTATTAAATGAATATCAAATACAAAATGAGTCAGAGTTTTTTAGAAATTTAATATTTATTCATATGAATAAACCAAAATCAGAAAGAGAAAAGGTTGTTTTTTATGAAAAATTTTCAAGATTGGAGTTGGCTATAAAAAAACAAAAAAAAGCAGTTATCATTTCCAATTCTAAAGAAAATTTAATTGAACCTTATTTCATAAAAAAATCAGATAAAGAAAGTAAGAACTACTTATTTTGTTATAGTTATAAACACAAAAGATTTATAAATTATAGATTATCTCATATAGAAGTAAAATCAATATCTAATGAGCAATGGGATTTTCACGATGAAAAAAATGTGTTAGGGTTTTACAATAATTTTGATCCTTTTTTATCACATAAACAATATGTAAAAGTCAAATTATCCAAAAATGCAGTTAAGCAATATAAGCAAGCTATTGTAAACCAGCCAAAATTAATAAAAAAGGATGGAGATATTTACATTTTTGAAGCTTCTCTTTTGAAGGCAAAAATTTATTTTCCACAATTTTTAGGAGAAATTGAAATTTTAGAACCTCCAGAGCTTAGAAATTGGTTTTCTTCTGAAGTAAATAAAATGTATAAAGTATATAATTCCTAAATAAAACGGAAGGATTTTCTATATTATTCTATTTTTATGAATTCAATAATATATAAAAGTCTATATTTTAATGAATTTAATGATGATTTTTATGAATATGAAATTAAATTTATTGTTCATAGTTTTTTCCTTTTTTTAATAGTATAATCTTGTTGAGGTGATAAGATGAAAGACGTTATTAAAATAAGTAATTACTACAATTTGGAAAATTTAGAAAAAGATAAATGGAAAGTAAAATATGAGATTCTTTATTTAAAAAGTAAAAGAAAGTTCAGATCATTTATTAATTATATTATTTTATAGGTGATTTTATGATTTTTATTTTACTAATAATATTTTATTGCTATGTATTTTTAAATGTCAAATTCTTATAGTTTTTATATATGGGTGGCTTACCACCCACTTTTCATATAAAATTATGTTAGAAGAGATAAAAGAGTACTTACTTCATAGCTACCAAGTTAATATTATACTTAAGAACCCTAAAGAAAAATTGATAAGAACTTTAGATTAATTTATAAATTGTAAGTTCTTTGACTCCTAAAAGAGTTGATTTTTTAACACTTAATTTTTTAGAAAGTAATTAAATATTAAGAAATATACTTTCTTAATGTAACATTTAGAGATAGAAAAAAGATACTTGGATATGGCTTTAAATAGCCCATTACCTCTGCATCAAAGCAAAACCAAAGGACTATTTAAACTTTAACTTTATTAAATAGATTTAACTATTCTTTTACACCATGTTTATTTAATATTTGATTATACAATCCACTAATCTTAATTTTATTTAAACCATTATTAAATTTTTTTATATAATAATTAGCATTTATATTTTTTTTACTTATTAATACATGTAACCACCTTTGACTTAAATATCCAATGGCTTCTACATCGTCCTTCCTTGAATTATATAATTCTTTTAATATATGGTTAATGACAGGCTCAGAACCTGCTATAATATCCACTCTATCATTTAATAAAAGATTTATACTCTTATCTGAACTAGAACTTTCAAATTTATCCAAATAGAGAGCCATATCAAATTCTTCAGAGTAACTATAATCTCTAACTACTCCTATTCTATATTTACTTAACTGATCTAAAGTTTTATAAGTAATTTTCATATCCTTTTTTGAGAACAAAGCTACTCTATTTAGAGCTACTGGATTTGTATACACAAAATATTGTTCACGCTCTTCAGTGTAAAAAGCCCCTAATAAACCGTCATAATAACCATTTTGTGCCAATTCAAATGCTCTCTTCCAAGGAACAAATTCAATATCAACTTCTATTCCCTCTATTTTGAAAGCCTCAATTACAATTTCAGTTAAATAACCTCTATTGGGTAAGTTTGGCCCATAAAATGGCTCAAAAGGATCCGTTGCTAAAGTAAGTATTTCCTGAGAAAATAAGTTCAACATAAAAACCAGATACATTATTAATTTTTTCATTATATCACCTCAATAATATATATCTATTATTCAACTTTTTCCTTTTTATAAAAAGATATTATTAATACTTTCTCCTAATATTTTTTGAAGATTTTTACTTAAATCTTTATATAAGTTTAAATCTTCCATATCCATTATCTCAAGATGTTTTTTTATTGTAGAAAAATCTTTTCTTTGTACCGGACCAGTTATAGAATCTTTTATACCTTTGTTACCTATATTATCCAAATTCATTTTAGCAAGTGGTAATAAGAGGCTTATTCCATCTTCTTCTTTTATTCCACATTTCACTAAATTTTCTAAGCCACGTTGAAATAATGATAGAGCTAAATTAGAAACAATAACATTCGCTAAGTGATATCTGCTTTTTGTACCTTTATCTATTAATATAACCTTATTTCCACAACTTTCAATAAAATTCTTTATATCATCTATTCTTTCACCATTATTCTCTAATCCAAATACTACACCTTCCAAATTACTTTGTCCAGTCATTGGAGCAGCTGGATGAAGAGCGTATAAATTTTTATCTTCATATATACCCTCTTTTACACCACTTAAATGAAATACAATATTATCTTTTACATGGATTTTAAAGTTCAACCAAAACTCTTCAATTAAACTGTCTGGTAAAGCTAATATTATTATATCTGAGTCATTTGTAATATGAGAAAAATCCTTGGTAAAAATTCCTTCTACTCTTTGAACTTTCTCCATTATATCTTCCTTATTTATATCATAAATATATAATATTTTGTGCCCTTTATTTTTAAAGTAAAAAGCTAAACTACTTCCAGCTTTTCCAAAGCCAATAAATGATATTTTCATTTTTCCTCCTAAATTTTAGCAAAAAGAAAAGCGACTTAGTCGCTTATTTACAATTTCCTTTACTTTTTCCTTCTATTATATCATTAATAGTTGTATCTTCAAATTCCTTTAAAACTCTTTCTTGTATTTCACTAAATGTATAATGTAATTTACAAGTAGTTGATCTATTTAAGTTACATAGGTTTTCATCATACAAACATTTATTTATATAAATTGGTCCTTCTATAGCTTCTATTACTCTTTTCATATTTAATTTAGCAGGTTCAACATCTAGTGCATAGCCACCATTTACCCCCCTAAAACTAACAACTATTTTAGATTGAGCTAATTTTCTCAATATTTTAAGGGTAAATCTTAACGTAACACCCTCGGCTTCACTAATAGTTTTTGCATCTATTTTTACACCTTTTCCTGCTTCACCAAGATAGATAAGTATTCTCAATGCATAATCTGTTTCTTGTGTAATCTTCATATTATTTCTCCTCAATATTTAACTTTAAATTTATTACAATCAACATCCACTTCAATTTCTTCAATTATTAATTCTTCTACTTTTGAAAAGAAGTTTCCTTTTTTAATTATTTTATAAAAATCATCTATAAAGCCGTCTAAACCTTGTATTTCTATTTCAACATCTCCATTATTAAGATTACGCACCCATCCTAACAAATTTCCTTTAATAGCTGTACTTTGAACAAAATATCTAAATCCAACCCCTTGAACTCTCCCTTTAGCAACTAACTTATATCTCTTCATATTATCCTCCCAGTAGATTGTACACTAAATTCATAAAGTTTTCAATATGTTTCACACAAGATTAAATAAATATTTTGACAAAGGGAAGAAATAAAGGTGCTTAACAAAGTTTTTATTAAATCAGACTGTATTAAAGGTATAAATAGGTATTATAGTTTTTAGAAAAAAATTCAATAATATATATTATATTTAAAGATTCCTTTTAGATAAAATTTAACTTATAAAACTTTCAGTTAAAATAAAAAAGAGAATTTTTTTCAAACCTGAACTCTTTGTCAAGAAAGAGTGGCTAAGTATCCAAATCTATGAGATGATTCATGTATTTTTATAAGTACCATCCTTTTTACTATAATAAATTAAATATGTTATGTCCATTAATCAAGCTTCTCTAGTAATTTTTTGTTCAAAGTTTCTATATCTAGTCTATATTTTCAAAAATCATTCTAAGTAGATTTTATTCTAAATATTCGTTAATAAAAATTTTTTGAACTTAGTCGAATATGTAATGCTCGATTTTGAAACTTTTTAAACGTAATTATTTTTTCTTTAATTTACTAGTTCTTTTTTTGTAAAATATTTTATATTAAATAATATTTTCTTGAATTTATTATTTTATATTTCAGTATAACAAAAAAACCTGTGAAGTTATACACTCTTTTTTCTAAGTGTATATTTTACAGGTTTGTTATAATTCAATCTTTTTTTTGTTAAAATATTCTTAATCTAATTATTTAAATTCATATTACTGCATCTACCACTGCTCTTTGTATCACTACTTTATTCATAAAATCTTTCACTTTTACATGTTCTGGGTGTAATTGATAAGCTTCTAATGATTCTTCTGTAGCAAACTCAGTATAAAGACTCATATCAAAAGCAAATAGTGAGGTATTATAATTTATTCCCACTATCAATTTTTCTATTTCATTAATTTTTCCTACCAAATCTTCTAACTGTTTTTTAGCTTCTACCTTTAGTTCTTCCTTATTCATATTAAGAGCTTCTTCTTTAAAAGTAAAAAATACAACATGCTGTATCATCTTAATCCCCCTTTACTATATCTATTAATCTTTCAATTTGTTTTGAATTACCTAAAACAAGTAATTTCGAGTTACCTAATATAATTGTTGTTGAAAGGGGATTAAATTTTAACTCTCCCTTTTCTTCTATACCTATCACATTTAAACCAGTTAATTTAGGTATTTGTGCTTCTCTAAGAGATAAATTTATAAGTTTACTATTTAATGGAATTTCAACTAATTCAACTGCAAAATCATGCATATCATTTTGTGTCATAAATTTTAAAAAATCCATTACATTAGTTTTACTAGCTATATTGGCAATTCTTTGAGCTACTATTTTTGATGGCGAAATTACATAATCTGCACCAGCTTTTTTCAATTTAGCTTCACTATTAAATTCTATAGCCTTACATATAACAACTACATTTTTCTTGAGTGATTTGGCACTTAAAGCAATAAAAAGGTTTTGAGAATCCTTTGGCAAAACACTAATTAATACCTTTGCTTTTTCTATTTGTCCTTCTAAAAGAACTTCATCTCTTGTAGCATCTCCCTCTATTACCAAAACTTTATCTCCATACTCTTTGTTAAGCTGTTCAATTACATTTTCATCTTTTTCTATAACTATAAATTTTTCATCTTTTTTCAAAAAACTTTCGATTATTTTGTGAGAAGTTGTTCCACCACCACAAATAATTATGTGATCATTTAGCTTGTTTATCATTTTTTTCATTTTAGCTCCTTTAAAGTATTTTTTCAGTTCTCCATCTATAAAAAAAGAAGTTATATATGAAAAACAATATAAAAACAAAGTTACTCCAGAGAAAATAAGTATTGTTGTAAACACTCTTCCTCGATCACTTAGCTCTTTTACTTCTCCAAAACCAACTGTAGAAAGTGTTATAGCCGTCATATATGAAGCTTCATTAAAACTATAACCTTCTATAATTACAAATCCACTAATTCCCGTAATATATACAAGTACCAAAAGAAGTAGTAAAAACCTTACTTTCTTTTCTTTTTGCACTATTTCAACCTCCTACTTTGCCAATACTTCTCATCCCAATAATGAGTTATTTTTGATTTTATGACTCCTTTTGAAGTGCTAGCATGAATAAATTCATTATCTCCTACATATATACCAACATGTCTTAGGTTAAATCCTGTTTTAAAAAAAACTAAATCTCCCACTTCTAATGAACTTCTTCTAACCTTTTTCCCTTCTTCAACTTGTCTTTTAGTAGTTCTAGGAAGGTTAATACCATATACTTCTCTATAGAGGTTTTGTACAAATGCCGAGCAATCTATTCCTCTTCTACCTGTACCACCTAATTTATATGGTGTTCCCTTCCAAGAATTATAGTAAGCCATTATAGCTTTTTTTTCTTTTTCTTTATTATTATTAGTGTCTTTTTCCAAGTTGCTACAAGCACTAATAGTTAAAATAATCAATAATAATAGTATTTTCTTCATAATTCCTCCTTAATTTATTATATCATAAATTGAGCACATAAAAAATTATATTTACTTTTTATCATATTCTTCTTATAAAAGTGTACTTATTTAAGAATTTCTTACTTGTTTGTTACATTTTTTTCTAAATTCTAACTCTTTTTTGTTGACTACTATGCAAAATATAAATATAATAGTGGTAGGGGTGTGATTTTATGAGATTTATGCTGTTATTATTTTTAATTCCTCTAAGTGCTTGTAGCAATTTGCTTAAAAGTGAAAGTCTAATACAAAGTGGGAATTTATTTTATTATGAAAATTTAGAAAAAAAAGCAAATGGTTATGTAAAAGTAGAAGGTTTTGAGGAAGATGTACTAAAATATTTTAATGATGGATTTTTAACTAAAGTTAAAAGAGACAATGTGACTTTAAACTATCAAAATTCATATCTTAATGGTTTGGTTACAAAGGGTGAAAGAGAATATTATTACAATAAAGGAAGACTTATAGAAGAAGAAAAGGAAACTTTAATTGGAAAATACGCTAAATCCTTTGAAGTTATTAAAATTCCTAAAGAAGTATTCAAAATTTATAAAAAAGGAATTATCTCTAGTGAATTTTTTACTGTCAATAACAAAAATTATTTAAGTTATTTTGATGAAAAGGGTATTATTGAAAAGACCATTATTGAAGATGAAAGAGCCACTAAATATTATATTTATAATCAAAATGGCTCATTAAAAAGTTTTTATACTTATGTTAATGGTATTAAACAGGGAGAATTTTTTGAGCTAGAAGATTCTTTATATACCTTTGGAACTTATAATAACAATCAAATTTTATTCACTAAATCTTATAACAAAAATGGTGATATTATAAGGGCAAAGGAGTATAAAAAAAATAATTTAATTACTTTTTATGAATACTTTACTAAAGATTCTATTAGACTAATTGGATATTTGACATATAAATCAGAAAAAATAGGTCGTTGGACATATTTTTATCAAAATGGAAATACGAAGGAATATAGAGAATTTGTCGACAACTCCACAGCTGTCTTTAACAAATATTATGAAGATGGTGTAAAGCAAGCTTCTGGGACTCTAAATGTAGAAAAGAATCATTACGTAGGAATCTTAAAAACATATTATAACAACGGAGAAATTCAATCTATAGAAGAATACGATGAAAGAGGACAGCTTCTAAATGGAGCTCAATATTTTAATGAAAAAGGAATCAAATTAGTCAAAAATAATCAATAAAAAAGGACTTAAAAGTCCTTTTTTCATTAAAATTTTTGATCTATTCCTCTTGTTATTTTATTTTTTTCGATGGTAAATTCATTTTTATCACCGAAAACTTCGACTTTTTCTTCATACCAATATTCTCTATTATGCTCTAATTTTTCTCCTTGACCTTGATCATTATAACTTTTTAAATTAAATTGTTTACTTTCACTTACTACAGTCCATTTTACTTTATAAATTCCAACAGGAACCTCGTACTCTCTTCCTCTTTCAATTACTTTTCCATTGATTTTAACTTGATTAACTTCTACATTATGCCACTGGACAATTATCGAACTCTGTAGACCACTTAGGTCTTCAGAGGGAACTGATTTTTGAATATTGCTACATGCAATAATTAAAAGTATAGTTAGTATAAAAAATATTTTTTTCATAATATTCCCCCCATTTATATTCTATACTTTAATATATCATATTGTAAAAAACATTTCAACTTTCCTCTTTATATACACAATTTCTGCCATATTTTTTTGCTTTATATAGGGCTAAATCTGCTCTTTTTATAAATGATTTTTCATCATCATTTGGTCTAGATACACTTACTCCAAATGAACAAGTCAATTTTTTTATTTTTGTAAAGATATAGTTCTCAATGATAATTCTTAATTTTTCTGCAACTTCTATACCTTTTTCAACAGATGTAGAAGGCAAAAGAATTACAAATTCTTCCCCTCCCCACCTTGCTAATGTATCTGTTTTTCTTATGGAAAAACTAATCAAACCACTTACTTCTTTTAAAACCACATCTCCTATATCATGACCAAAAGTGTCATTTACATTTTTAAAGTGATCTATATCAAAAATTATCAGAGACAATCTATTCTCATACCTTTTTAACTTCTCCAATTCATATGTAAGTATTTTGTTAAAATACTGTCTATTATTAAGACCAGTAAGAGTATCTGTATTTGATAATTTAGTGATTTCTATGAGAGTTTCCTTTAATTCAAATGTCACCCTTACATATTTATCTATAAGTTCTTTAAAAAGTTCTTTATCAAGTTCACTATCCACTTCATTAGTAAATGATTTTAAATTTAAAAAAACTTCAAATAAATTTCTGTTATTTTTTCTATCCTTTAAATATTTATCTATAGAAACTTCCAATCGATTTTTTATATGCACTTTCATCTAATCACCATTTAAATATCTTTCTATACCTACATTATCTAAATAATAAATCTTCTCCATAATAAACTCTATGTCCCTTTTTTTATTGAAGATACTACCATGTTGAGGAGCTAAAGTATAAATTTCATATTTTTTAAGAGCATTAATACCGTATTTTAAAGCCTGACTACAGGGCATTATTCTCCTATGAAAATCATATAATCTCTTTAAAACACATATTCCTTCTCTACAACTGTCAAAATCATTACAGATATAACATTCATCCTTTACAGAAACTAAAAGTTCAAAACCACTACCGTAATAACCAAAAAGATCTGATGAAAAAAGAGTTTTTGTTTGTTCATCATAAGTAGCAAATGAGCCAGATGAATGCAAATAAGGCAATGGAATAAAAGTTAGTTTTCTTCCAGTCTTAAATTTGTACTCATAATTTATATTTTCGATATTAATTCTTTTTGATACTACACCATAATACTTGATAAAAATGTTGTTTTCTGTATGAGATATTATTTGCAAATCAACCCTATCTATTAAAGCTTCAAAGTGTGGTATACTACTACATAAGTCTGGATCGTAATGTTGATAGATAAGTGCCGTTATTTTACTCGGTTTTATTCCTGTTTGTATTATCTTCATCATTACTGTGGTAAAGTCTGTACGACTGCCACTATCTATAACTACTACTTCATCTCCTTCGATAATCAAATAGGGGTTACAGTGAAGACCATCATGATTATCATAATAGCCTATCCAGTATATACCTTGTTCTAATTTTACAGGTTCATCATATTTTCTAAGTGTCATATTCCCCTCCTTTTCTATATTATAACTCAGCATTCGTCCAAATCAATAGAAAGTGGGAAAAATTTGTGTTATACTAAATCAAATAATAAATAATATAAAAAAAGGGGGGAAATATGTTTAATTTTGATATAATCGCTGAAAAAACAAAGGAAAAATCTCTTAAATACAATAAAACTAGGTCATTTTTTGGAAAAGAAAATTTGATTCCTCTATGGGTTGCAGATATGGATTTCCCCATAGGAACTTTTATTCAACAGGACATAATTAATTCTATTTCCAATCATTCTCTGGGATATATGTATAAAGGTAAAGAGTACTACAATGCGATTATTAATTGGCAAAAAAAAAGATTCAACTTAGATTTAGATAAATCTAACATTTTATCTAGTAATGGTGTTGTTTTTTCTATGGCACTTATTATAAGGCTTTTTAGTAAAGAGAATGATAAAATAATAGTGCAAAGTCCTATTTATCCACCTTTCTTTAAAAAAGTAAAGATGTTAGATAGGCAATTGGTTCTAAATCCTTTAATCATTGAAGAAAATAAATATGTAATGGATTATGAACAATTGGAAGAGCAATTAAAAGACGCAAAACTCTTTTTTTTATGTAACCCACACAATCCTGTAGGCAGAGTTTGGACGAGAACTGAACTGGAAAGATTAAACAACTTATGTAAAAAATATAATGTATTAGTTGTTAGTGATGAAATTCATAGTGATTTAAATTTATTTGGCAATGTACAAACTAGCTACTTAACGATAGATAATGATGCGATAGTACTAAATGCACCATCTAAATCCTTTAACATTGCTAGTTTAAATCATTCATATATACTAGTAAAAAATAATTATTACAGACGAAAAATTGATGCTGAATTAATAAAAATGTCTTTAAAAGAATCAAATTATATTGGAGTCACTAGTTTAATTAGTGCATATACTAAAGGAGAAACTTGGCTAGATGAGTGTAAAAAATATATAGAAAATAATTATTATTTTGTTAGAAACTTTATAGAGGAAAATCTACCAAAAATTAAATTATATAAATTTGAAGGAACTTATTTATTATGGTTAAATTTTTCTTTATTTAATTTGGAACAAAAAGAACTTATGAGTATAATTGTAGATAAATGTAATATTGCTCTTAACAATGGAAGTGATTTTGGAGTAGAAGGTAATGGTCATTTACGAATGAATTTAGCTACTAATAAAGAAACTTTAAAAGAAGCTTTAGAGAGAATATATCAAGTGTTTTCTTCTATTTAAAATAATATAATACTTATGGAGGTGGTATTATGAATATTATGCTAGAAACTGAACTTAATAAGCAACTACAAAGTTGTTACTATTCAATGAGTGATATCGCACATAATATGAATACTGCTTATTCTTCAGAGGACATTATCAAAACTGCTATTTGGGAAAATGATTTGGCTACTTTAATTAAAAATATAAAAAACATTGAAAAATTGAAAAAGATAATTCATTAATAGCTGACTATGTCAGCTATTACAGATTGAAGACAAACGACTACTTATTATAATATTAAGTAGTTGTTTTTTGTTGTTTTTTGTAAATTTAATAGATTTTTTAGTAGTTCAAAGAAAAATCCATGAGAAATAGACCTTTTGATAGAATCTCTATCTTTCCATATTGCTAACTTTTTCAAATTCATACATGCAAATTTGAGGGTAAGTTCCATTGTAACTCTCTTTACCCCTCTGTATCTTGTATATCTCATTTGATATAATTCTTTTGCATCTGCAAAAACTCTTTCTATTCTTTGACTCCTTAAAGAATAAAGTTCTTTCATTCCTTCTTTATGCCTTATCTCCTCTGCTTCTTCCATGTATCCTTCCCATATATGTCTTGTTACTAGCTTTGTGTGATTTTTACTTTCAGTACATTTAGTCAAATATGGACAAGACTTACAAACTTCTTTATTACTTTTATACTCTTTATATCTTTATCTATTTGTTGTTGTATATTTTAATATTTGGTGGTGTGTCATGTCAAGTGCATCACTTTACTTTTTCCCAGAAAATCTCCTTTGAGGTAAAATAACCCAATACTTTTCTTAGTCTGTTTCTTATCAGATTCACTACTCTATCAATTTCATTTTTTGTAACATTGCTAAAATCTGTCTTCTTTAGATAAAATTGTCTTAATATT